>JANQHK010000015.1 GCA_028282685.1 Phycisphaeraceae bacterium | reverse complement strand
CACGTTCTCGCTCAATGCGGACGTGACGGGTAGCGTTGCGGACTCTCCTCGAACAGACGGGGTCGCCAACGCTCTCTCTTCTTCGAGCCGCAAGCGAATGCGGCCATGCCCGGCGCGCTCTGTTCTCTCAAGCTCAATCCCATCGGAGGGGTATAAACTGCCTTGCCGTTCCTCTTGGACAGGTCTAATATAGCATGCGAAAAATGCCAATGGGCGCAAATCATGTAATCACAGGCGCAAACACAACATGACGAGCAATATCTGCCAGCGTGAATTGGGCGCCACCCCCAGCGCCTACCGCAAGAAGACCCTGGGGGAGAGGGAGCGCAAAACCTCTTAAGTGGCTCAACTCAGGCCTTCCACTTCCCAGCCGGAGCGATAGGTGCGGCGGAGGAATTGGTTGGCCCGGGGATGATTCGTGAATTGGCAGGCGGCGCCGTCGAAGGTCAGTTTGCGGTTCGGGAAGCGGTTGATCACGGTGCCGAAGAGGACGGTCTGCGACAGCGGGCCGGCGTAACTGAAGGGCGTGGTGGCTTCGCCCTTATCCAACGCCGCGTCGACAAACTGGTGGTAGTGGTTGGGGATTGTCGACAGCGTGAAATCCTGCTTGAACCGTTTCAGAACCTCTTTCAATTTTTCTTCAGGGAACAGCGGCTCGGGGGCGCCGAGGTGCGGCAGGTGCAGGCAACCGGCTTCGCCGATGAACATCGATCCCTGCTTGTTGATGTGTTTCCTGCCGTTCGCATCCGGCTTGCTGCGCCGATGCTCAACCGGCCAGTCGCTTTCGTCGGGCATGCAGCCGGCGTCGTACCAGTACCAGTCGATCTCGCCGGTGGTGTAGCGGGTCCGGGGGAAACGGTGGACGATCTTGTTGTTTCCGGAGTAGGTTTCTTCAAACGGCGGGGTCTGGTAGCTCATCACCCACAACGGGCTGGTCAGCTCGAGCGCCGTGTAGACCGGGTCCATGATGTGAGCGGCCATGTCGCCCTGGGTGCCGGTGCCGAAGTCGATCCAGCGGCGCCAGTTGACGGGATGATACAGTTCGTTGACGTACGGCCGTTGCGGAGCGGCGCCAAGCCAGAGATCCCAATCGAGATAATCGGGCACGGGATCGCTGCGGTCCGGTCGCCGTTCGGATTCTCCCTTGGCGCCGACCCATCCCTTGTTCGACCACGAATGCACTTGCTTAACCTTGCCGATCACGCCCCACTGCAACATCGCCACCGCCAGTCGATATTGGTTGAGCGAGTGGCATTGGATGCCCATCTGCGTGACCTGGTCGGGGCGCCGGGCCGCTTCCCGAATGACCTGGTGGCATTCGTAGATATCGTGGCAGAGCGGTTTCTGGCAGTAAACATGTTTACCCATTTTCAGGGCGGTCATGGTAACGGGCGCGTGCATGTGGTCGGGAATGGTCACGCTGACCGAATCGATGTTCTTGTCTTCCTTTTCGAGCATCTGCCGCCAGTCGGTGTAGTGTCTGGCGTTGGGCGCCTTGCCGACGCCCTTCTTCAAATTCCGCTTGTCCACATCGCACAGAGCGACAAACTCTATGTCCGGGTGACCGGCAAAGCTGCCCAGGTCGCTGCCTCCCTGCATGCCGGCGACGCCGACGATCGCATGGCGTAATTTACGGGATTCATTCTTTCCGTAAGCGCGGCGGGAAAAGATCACCGGGCCGAGCACACCGGTCGCAGTTGCCTGCTTGAGGAAGGTTCTGCGTGTGGATCGGTTTGACATATCCATCTCCGTGGGGATCGTGGGAGACTTCCACCTTATAGACGCCCTTCGCACCACGTCCGGCTCATTCGGCTACAGGGCTACCGATCGGCCCGTTTTGGCGCTTTGGGACTCGGCCTCGACAATGCGGATCGAATCGGCGGCCTGACGCAACGTCACGGTCTGCGGGGCGACGCCTTGTTCGATGCACTCGACCATGTACGCCACTTCGTAATCGTAGCCCATGTGCGGATCGAGAGCGACGGCTTGCGGGTCCTTGCCCGGCTCGTAGAGCGTCAGGGCATTTTCCGCACCGATATCGTACACCGCCGTGGCGCGCTCGAAGTTGGCCAGGTAGCGCATGGTGAACCGGAATTGCGGATGCGCCATCCAGCCGCCTTCCGCGGTGACCAACGTGTCGTGATCGTATTGCAAGCGCGTCCGCACGTAATCGATCTCGCCGGACAAATGCGAATACCCGGCGCTGGTCACGGTGTTCGGCACGCCAAACAGATGATTGACGAAGTCGGTGTCGTGCAGGTGGATATCGAGTATCGCCCCGCCGGACCTGGTTCCGTCCTCGTAGAACGAGCCGGCGATGATGGCGCCGATGCGCTGGAAATGCACCGCGAGCGTTTTGCCATAGGTTTGTTGATCGATGGTCTGCTTCAGCCAGGTCCACCCCGGCCAGAAGCGCATGCACATCGCCGGCATCGCGATCACATCCGACTGCTCGGCCAACTCGGCGATGCTCAAGGCGTCTTCGGAAGTCCGCGCCAGCGGTTTTTCGATCAGCACGTGCTTGCCCGCGGCAATGGCCTGCTCGGCGAAGCGCAGATGCAACGGCGTGGGCAGACAGATATCGACCAGCTGGACATCGTCGTCGGCGATCAGCGCGGACGCATCGGAATAACGTGCGACTCCGGTGAGTTGGTCGTCGCCCGCGGCGGCGCCTTCGATATTGCCACCGGCTTTGGCCTTGCCGCTGAGCCGATCGGGATCGGCATCGGCGATGGCGACGACTTGCGCGTTGTCCAGACGGGCATACGCGTCGAGGTGCGTCTGACCCATCATGCCCAGTCCGATGACGCCGACTTTCGTCATGCCGCACCCCCTTCGAGCAGCGGCCGAATGAAAGCGGCGCCGCGCCGAATGTCGCCGACCCGGTCGTCGCCCGCTTCTCGCTCGAAGATCAGCTTGCCGGAAAACGCGCTGGCGGCCAACGTCCGGCAGAAGGCCGGCCAATCGACCTGCCCCGTGCCGACGACCACTTCCTCGCCCCACTGCCCGTCGGCCTGGGGGCGGTTGGCGTCCTTGAGGTGGACCTGACGAACGTGCGGCAGCAGCTTGCGCAACGCATCGATCGGCTCGTCCATGTTGTAGAGCAGCATGTTGGCCGGGTCGAAGTTGATGCCGACGGACCGATGGTTCACCGCTTCGAGAAACGCCAGCAGCGTGTCGGCATGCTCCTGACCGGTTTCAAGTAACACCTGCGTGATGTCCGCTTCACCGAAACGATCGGCCACGTGGCGCAGTCGATCGACCATGACGGCATACTTGGGATCGTCCGGTTCTTCAGGAATGAAGCCGGTGTGGAAGGTCACACAGGTCAGCCCCAGTTCCGCGGCGATCGTGCTGACCTGCTCGACGCGCTGTTGGTTTTCTTCCCAGGTGTTGTCCGGGACGATGCCCCCGGTGGCGCGAATGGTCGCCGGGCTGGAGTAATCCTCGCCGACGGGCTCGAACATACCGCTGTGGACGGCGATGCCGGCGGCGTCGAGCCGGGCCCGGGTGTCGGCCCATCCGGTCGGATCGCTGCGCAACGGCTCCAGCGCCAATTGCACCGCGCTCAACCCCGCGGCCCGCACTTTTTCAATCAGTTCGTCGGGGCTTGCCGGCTGCACCGACCAACTGCAAAGTCCCACGGTTTCAAACGTCGGTAAGACCATGTTGTCTCCACTGCATTGGGATTGAATCCCCCTGCCTCCAAGGGAGGGGCCAGGGGAGGGTGAGATCCGGGAACATGAATCATCCCGGAAATCTACCCCCTCACCCAACCTCTCCCCCACATGGGAGAGAGGGGTTAAAACATCACAAGCGCACTTCAGACCCGGCCAGCTTTTCGACAATCGCGGGGATGTCATCGCGGTAGCTCATGTCCAGCACCGGCGCATTGACCGCAAGCACGCGAATCGGCTCCAGCTTGTTATCGATCACGTGCTGCACGGCATCGGGCAGTTCAAACTCGCCCCGCGGGGATTTTTCGATGTTGCGGCAACCTGTAAAGATCGACGGGCCGAATCGCCAGCAGTTCATGTTCACCGGCGCATCGCCCATCGCCGCCAGCGTCGCCTCGTCCGGTTTTTCGATGATGCGCGTCATGAATCCGTCATCGTCCGTGCCCACGATGGAAAAGGCCTTGATGCGCTCGGCGGGGATATTGCTCTGCTCGACCAGCGCTTCGCGCCCGAAAACGGCAATGCCCGGCGTGTCCAGTTCGCACAGGCCCTTCAACGCAGCCAAGGGGTAGTAGTTGTCGCTGTTGAGTACGAGGAACGGGTCGCCGGCGGCGAACGCTTCGGCGGGACGCACCGCGTCGGCCGTGCCCAGAGGTTCTTCCTGAATCGCGTAGTGGACGGAAATCCGGGTTGTTTCCAGCCCGTCGTAATATTCGCGGATGGCGGTATGCTCGGGCCCGATCACCAGGCAGACCTGCTTCACGCCGGCTTCGGCCAGGTTATGCATCACGTAATCCAGGAACGGCCGATCGATCGGGATCAGCGCCTTGGCGCCGGTGTCGGCGACGGCGGCCTGCTTGTCATCGAGCCCGGAGGCCTCGGCGGCCTTGCGCATGCGCGTGCCCAGACCGCGGGCGAGAATCACCGCCTTTTCACATCGCTGGCTCATCGTGTTCTCCAAAAAAGCATAAACGGGGCGCACCGACGACACATGTCAGGCATGGGCGGGCAATTTTACCATCGATGTGAGAACCCCGCCAAAGCCGGATCATCCGCCGCACTTGTCACGAACGTGGGCAAAAGCGTCCATCGCGAAGTTCAGGTCCCCGGTGCTGTGGGCGGCGGAAATCTGCACGCGAATCCGCGCCGCATCCTTCGGAACGACGGGGTAACTGAAGCCGATCACGTAAACCCCTTCTTCCAGCATGGCGTCGGCCATCTGAGTGGCCAGACGGGCATCGCCCAGCATGATCGGGCAGATCGGGTGGTCGGATTCGGGGATCGTGAACCCGCGCTCGGCCATGCCGGTGCGGAAGAGCTTGGTGTTGGCTTCGAGTTTGTCGCGCAGTTCGGTGGATTCGCTGAGCAGTTCAATGCAGCGCAGTGTGGTGGCGGCGATCGCCGGAGCCAGTGTATTGGAAAACAGGTACGGCCGACTCCGCTGCCGCAGCAGTTCGACGATCTGCCCGCGACCGGCGGTAAATCCGCCCGACGCCCCGCCCAGCGCCTTGCCGAACGTGGACGTGATGATGTCCACGCGGTCCATCACGTCGCAGTACTCGTGCGTGCCCCGGCCGGTCTTGCCGACGAACCCCGAGGCATGCGAATCGTCAACCATCACCGCCGCGCCGTAACGATCGGCCAGATCGCAGATGCGATCCAGCTTGGCGATGTAGCCGTCCATCGAGAACACGCCGTCCGTCGCAATCAGCTTCACTTTCGCGCCCGCGGCGTCGGCTTCTTTCAGCTTCGCTTCGAGGTCGTCCATGTCGCTGTTGAGATAGCGGTACCGCCGGGCCTTGCACAACCGCACGCCGTCGATGATCGACGCGTGATTGAGCTGATCGGAGATGATGGCGTCTTCCGGCCCAAGCAGCGTCTCGAACAGCCCGCCGTTGGCATCGAAGCAGGAACTGTAAAGAATCGCATCTTCGGTCCCGAGAAAACCGCAGATCGCCGATTCCAGCTCCTTGTGCAGTTGCTGCGTACCGCAGATGAACCGCACGCTCGACAGGCCGTAGCCCCACTTTTCGTAGCTGGCTTTGGCCGCTTCGATCAGCCGCGGATCGTCGGCCAGACCCAGGTAATTGTTGGCGCAGAAGTTGATCACCTTCCGTCCGCCGCTGACCTCGATGTGCGCGCGCTGCGGCGTGGTGATGATCCGCTCCTGCTTGTACAGGCCCTGGGCGTCGATCTCGCCGAGCACACCGGACACTTTTTCTTTCAACGCATCGTACATCGTTCAACTCCGCTACCGGTCGGACCAGTGCAACACCACCTTGCCGCTGTCGCCCGAACACATGACCTCAAACGCCTGATGGTAATCCGTGTAATCAAAGCGGTGGGTGATGACGGGCGTGATGTCCAGACCGCACTGGATCATCATCGTCATCTTGTACCACGTTTCGAACATTTCCCGGCCGTAGATGCCCTTGATCGTGAGCATGTTGAAAACGACCAGGTCCCAGTCGATTTCGCATTCGGGGAGAATGCCCAACAGCGCGACTTTCCCGCCGTGACACATGTTCGCCAGCATCTGCCGCAACGCATCGGGATGGCCGGACATCTCCATGCCCACATCGAATCCTTCGTCCATGCCGAGTTGCTTCTGGACGTCGGCCAAGTCGAACTGCGCGGGATCGACGGCGAGCGTCGCGCCCATCTTCTTCGCCATGTCGCGACGCAGCGGATTGGGATCGGTCACCACCACGTGCCGCGCCGAACAGTGGCGTGCGATGGCCGCGGCCATGCAGCCGATCGGCCCGGCGCCGGTGATCAGCACGTCCTCGCCCAACACGTCGAACTGCAACGCGGTGTGCGTGGCGTTGCCCAGCGGATCGAAACAACTGAGCACATCCAGCGAAATGTTCGGATCGGCATGCCAGACGTTGGCCACCGGTATGCTCAGGTACTCCGCGAAAGCACCGGGGCGATTGACCCCCACGCCTTGTGTGTGCGGGCAGAGGTGACGGCGTCCGGCCAGACAATTGCGGCACTGACCGCAGACCACATGCCCTTCACCGCAGACCAATTCGCCGGGGAAATGGTCGGTCACGTTATCGCCCACGCAATCGATCACGCCCACAAACTCGTGCCCGGTCACCATCGGTACGGGAATCGTCTTCGCCGCCCACTCATCCCAATTCCAGATGTGCACGTCCGTCCCGCAGATGCTCGTCTTGAGCACGCGGATCAGCACGTCATTCGCACCGACCTGCGGCACCGGGACGTCCTGCAATTCCAGCCCGGGCCCGCGTTCGGCTTTGACCAATGCCTGCATGGTTGCCATGGTTGCACTCCGCCGGATCACCGTTTCCAGTCGATGCGAGGTGAATTACCGACAGGGCCATCCTAGCACTGGGCTGCTTGCTTGACAAAATGATGGTAATGATGAATTGGCAGGGACTTGAGGGTGACAAGCCGCACCCGGCGCAGATAATGGACCGCATGAGCGATTTTGCTTTTTCTCAGCGTGCCTCCCGCACCCACGCCCAGCCCATCAGCTACCTGATGCAGCAGGCGCTGCACAATCCCAACCTGATTTCCCTGGCCGCGGGACTGGTCGACTACACCACCCTGCCCGGCGCCGACACCGCCGAACTACTCCAGCAGATTCTCTCCAGCCCCAACACGGCCAGCGCCGCCCTCCAATACGGAACCACCGAAGGTCTGATCGAACTGCGCGCCGAACTGTTGAGCCATTTCGAACAACTCAATGGCTGGCAATCCGCTGACATCAACGTCAGCACCGACGATCTGGTCATCACCACCGGGTCGCAGCAGATGCTGTTCATCCTCGGCGACGTGCTGATCGACCCCGACGATATCGTGCTTTCCGCCTGGCCGAGCTACTTCGTCTTCACCGACACGCTCGCTTCCCAGGGCGCCCAAGTGCGCGGGATCGACATGGACGAACAGGGCATCCGCCCCGAAGCCCTCGATGCGGTGCTCAAACAACTGGATGACGCCGGCGACCTGCCCCGCGTCAAAATGCTCTACCTCGTCAGCTACCACCAGAACCCCACCGGCATCACGCTCTCGGCCGAGCGCCGTCCGCAGGTGCTCCAAATCATCCAGCGTTACTCGAAAGATCACCGCATTTTGATTGTCGAAGACGCGGCGTACCGGGAGCTGACGTACAACAATGAAGCCCCGCCGTCGATCAAACGCTACGACACCGGCAACGAATACGTGGCATTGCTGCAGACGTTTTCCAAGCCGTTCGCTCCGGGCGTACGGTGCGGGTACGGCCTGCTGCCGCACGACCTGGTCGATCCGGTCGTCCTGCAGAAAGGCAACCACGACTTCGGCTCGGCCAATCTCACGCAACACCTGATGCTCGCCGCCCTGCGCACCGGTATCTACCAGCATCAGGTCAGCAAACTCTGCTCCAGCTATGCGCACAAGCGCGATGTGATGCTCGATGCGCTCGACGACCAACTCGGTGAAATCGGCGACGGCGTCCACTGGACCCGGCCCAACGGCGGTCTCTACATCTACCTCACCCTGCCACCGTCGGTCGATACCGGCCGCGCCAGCGCGTTGTTCCGCCGCGCCATCGAGGAAGGCATGATCTACGTGCCCGGCGAGTTCTGCTACGGCAACGACCCCACGCGACCGATCCCCAACAACCAGATCCGCCTCAGCTTCGGCGTCGCCGAGCCCGATCAGATCCGCACCGGAATCGAACGCCTGGCCCGCGCGATCAAGGCAATCATGGCGCAGAATGTGCAAGTGCATTCGCCAGGATGATCCGAGGTAAAATGACGGCATGCTGCGGATCGGATCGCTCCAACTCGATTCCCCCCTGTTGCTGGCGCCCGTAGCGGGACATTGTGATCTGCCGTTTCGTTTGACGGCTCGTTCCTGCGGCGGGATCGGGCTGGCATACACCGACCTGCTCTGCCCGCACGGCGTGATCAAACAGAACAAGCAGACCCGCTGGCTGATGGCGACCGATTCGGCCGACCAACCTCTGGGAACACAGCTCTACGGCAAAGACCCCGACCTGATGTGCGAGGCGGCTCGTCTGGCGGTCGACCACGGCGCGCCGCTGATCGATATCAACATGGGGTGTCCGGTCGACAAGGTCACCAAGACATTCGCCGGGGCGATGATGCTCTGCACGGCCGATCATGCCGTGGAGCTGGCGCAGCGACTGGTCGAAGCCGTGGGCGACCGGGCGCCCGTCACCGCGAAAATGCGACTCGGCTACCGCCACGGCGAATTGACGGCGCCGGAACTGGCGCGGCGGCTGATTGACGTGGGCATCCAGTGCATCACCATTCACGGGCGCACCGCCGAACAGCGATTCAAGGGATTCGCCGACATGGACGGCATTGCCGCGGTGGTCGATGCGGTGCATGGCGCCGGAGGCGGTGCGATCCCCTGCATCGGCAACGGTGGTATCCGCACACCCTACGATGCGATCACCATGTTCGATCGCACCGGATGCGACGGCGTGATGATCGCCCGCGCGGCACTGGGCGCGCCCTGGATTTTCCACGATACCCGACAACTGCTTACCGTCGGCCGCATCGATAACGAACTGACACTGCAACAGCGCATCGAGGTGATTCGCCAACACGCACGCCACATGATCGCCATGCGCGATGCCCCTTACGGCCTGAACCGCATGCGGCAGAAAATCAGCGGATACGCAAAGCACCTCGGACCGAGCAAAGCGCTGCGTATCGCCATGCAAAAAGTGTCCGAGCCGGACCATGTGGACGAGGCGCTGGATCGCTTCCTCGATGAAGCGGGCGCCGCGGCCGACGCGGTTCCCATCACCTGGGCCCAACGCCACGAGCAGTTGCAAATCGAAGCCAATCGCATACAAGGGTCGCCAGTACCGGCATAATGAAAACAAGACAAACCACAGAGACACAGAGGCGCAGAGGAATATGAACAGGATCAACAGCATGAAAAGAAGACGGGTTCTGCATGATCGATCACATCCTGTTCACCCTGTCAATAAAAGTTCTTTCTTCTGTGTCTCTGCGCCTCTGCGGTAGTTCTGTTCGGAAATTCATCAAAACACGTTGGAGCATGCATCATGTCGTTGAACATCACGTTTCTCGGTCACGCGGGGTTTCTGCTGGACGATGGGGAGCATCGGTTGGCGATCGACCCGTTCCTCACGGGCAATCCGCTGGCGGTGCACAAACCGGAACAGATTCAGGCGAAGCACATCGCGCTCACGCACGGCCATGCCGACCACGTCGGCGACACCGTGGCGATCGCCAAGAGGAATGACGCAACGGTCTACGGCGTGTTTGAAATCTACGAGTACATGAGCGAACAGGGCGTGACGGCTTCGCCGGGCAACCCGGGCGGAAAAATCGAAACGCCGTTCGGCTGGATCGCCTTCACGCAGGCGTTTCACTCCTCGAGCTACGAGGGGCGATACATGGGCCAGCCCACGGGCCTGGTGATCGGCATGGGGGGCGTGACGTTCTACCACTGCGGAGACACGGGCCTGTTCGGCGACATGCAACTGATCGGCGAAATCTACAAACCGGACATCGCCGCCATCCCCGTGGGCGATCGGTTCACGATGGGCCCGGAACTGGGCGCGCGTGCCGCCGACCTGATCCGCCCCCGCCATGCCATTCCAATCCATTACAAAACGTTTGAGGGGATGTTGACCGATGACATCTCGGCGTTCACCCCGGATTCGGCGCCGGTGAAGAAAATGGAGCCGGGCGAAACCTGGGCATTTGAAAAATGAGACCGAATCTTGAAAAGACACGGTGTTATTGAAACATCGTTTTAATACTTTTAATTCAATTCGGGTTATTAGGTTTTGGTCGGCAGCGCGGCTATGCTTATGGATCATGAACGGGACCGGGGACCAAGCATTCGAGCCGTCATACCTTCAACTGCATCGCCGGGGTGAGTTGCGCCGGTGTATCGACCGCGCGACGGCGGCGCTGGCCGAGTGCCGGCTGTGCCCACGCGACTGCCGAGTGGATCGGGAACACGGGGCGACGGGCTACTGCAGCACCGCACGTCACGCGCGTGTGGTCGGCTTCGGGCCGCACTTCGGCGAGGAACTCTGCCTGAGCGGGATCCGCGGCAGCGGCACGATCTTCTTCAATCGTTGCAATCTGGCCTGCGTCTTCTGCCAGAACTTCGATACGTCCCAGCACAACGCGGGCATCACAGCCCGGCCCGACGATCTGGCCGCCATCATGCTCGAACTGCAGAACCTGGGCTGCCACAACATCAATCTGGTGACACCCTCGCACGTCACCGCACATATCCTCGAAGCACTGCCGATCGCCATCGACAAGGGCCTGCGCCTGCCGCTGGTCTACAACAGCGGCGGGTACGATGCGACCGTCGCCCTGGAACTGCTCGACGGCGTGATCGACATCTACATGCCGGACATCAAGTTCTTTAACGAAACCAAAACCAAGCGATACCTCGACGCCCCGGCATACCCTGCCGTCGTGCGCCGGGTCCTGCGTCTGATGCACAAGCAGGTTGGCGACCTGGTCTGCGACGACGATGGCATCGCACAGCGCGGGTTGATCGTACGCCACCTGGTCATGCCCGACGGATTGGACGATGCGCGCGCGATCATGAAATTCCTCGCCGAGGAACTGTCAACGGACTCCTACGTGAACCTCATGGACCAGTATCGCCCGGCCAACCGGGTGATCCAGGGCCTGTTTGAAGAACTGGGACGACCCATCCGCCAAGAAGAATGGCAGACCGTCCGGGATCATGCCCGCGAAGTCGGATTGCATCGGCTGGACCCCTGACGCATCGCGGTAGGCATAATCGGTCGCGCGATCGAATGCCCGGGGCTCTGTTAACTGCATTCCCTTCGCACCCCTCTGCATCTGGGGACGCGATTCACCCGATCCGGGCCTGGTTGTTCATGTAAGGACGCAGCGCATCGGGAACGGTGATCGTGCCGTCTTCATTCTGATAAAGCTCGACCAGCGGAATCAAAATGCGCGGCGAGGCGAGGACCGTGTTGTTCAGCGAATGGGCGAAGATGTTCTTGCCGGTTTCTGTATCCTTGTAGCGCAGGTTGAGCCGGCGGCACTGGTAGTCGTAGAGTCGACTGGCGGAATGGGTTTCGCCGTATTCGCCGCCGTCGCCGCGCGAGGGCATCCAGCATTCGATATCGATCATGTCGGCGTTCTTCGGGCCCAGGTCGCCGGTGCAGCATTGCAGCAGGCGGTACGGCAGTTCCAGCTTCTGAAGCAGCGCTTCCACCGTATCGAGCATCTTCTTGTGCCAGGCGCGGCTCTCGGTTTCATCGGCCCGGCAGATCACCACCTGCTCCACCTTGTCAAACTGGTGGATGCGGTAGAGGCCGGCGGTATCTTTCCCGGCGGATCCGGCTTCGCGTCGGAAGCAGGTGCTCACGGTGGTATAGCACCGCGGCAGCGAGTCACCGGGCAAAATCTCATCGCCGTGGTAGGCCATCAGTCCCGCTTCGCCGGTGCCGGTGAGATAGAGTTGGTCGTCGCTGGTGGGATTGGCGATGTGGTAGACATCGTCCTTGCCATGCGGGAAGAAGGCCGTGCCGACCAGCACGTGCTCGCGGACCAGAGGCGGCGCGGTCAGCGGCGTATATTGCTCTTCGTTGACCATGTAATCAAACGCAAACCGCAGCACGGCCTGGTGGAGACGAAAACCATCGCCCTTCAATACGTAACTGCGCGAGCCGCTCAGTTTCGTCCCGCGCTCGAAATCCACCATCCCCAGCGCTTCCATCAATTCGATGTGACTTTTCGCGGCAAAGCCCTTGATCTGCCGGAAGGGTTGGGCGGGATCGAACCAGCCGGGATTCCACCGGCGCAACTCGACGTTATCTTCGGCCGAGGCGCCGCGGGGAACGTCGGAATCGGGCGGCTGGGGGATGCGCACCCACAGGGCGTCGCGTTTGGGCAGCTGGTCGGCCAGGAGGTCGGCCAGTTCCTGCTCGCGGGCTTTGAGTTGGTTGGGCCGCTGCTGCAACTGCTGCATCTGTTCCTGCAATGACTGCTTATCCTGTCCCTCGGCTTTTTTGAGTTTGCCGGCGAGTTGGCCGATCTGCTTGCCGATCTGGTTTTTCTCAGCGGTGAGCTGCTGCTGCTCGGTCATGATGGCGCGCACCTGCTCATCGAGCCGGAGCAGCGAATCGATATCGATTTCGACACCCTTGGCGGCGGCGCCGTCTTGGTATTTGGCCGGGTGGTCGCGCAGGTCTTTCAGGTCGATCATGAATCGTTTTCAGTTTTGCCGTTCGGTATTCAGCGGTACGGTCCGGATATGTTAAACGAATGCGTCGCGAGGGGATAGCGTGTCGGGCAGGCGATGGCGGGTTAGAATAGAACCATGAGTGAGGTGCCGGTCATGTTGCGGGCGGACGGACGGAATGTGCTGGTGGTCGGCGGCGGTACGGTGGCGCTGCGCCGGGCCGGGACATTCGCCGAGGCGGGAGCGGAGGTCACGGTGGTGGCCCCGGAAACGAACCGGGCGGGCGAAATCCCGGGGTGTGAAGTCATGCAGCGTAAATACCGCACGGAGGATGCGGCCGGCCGGTGGCTGGTGGTGGCGGCGACGGACGATCCGGCCGTCAACGCTCAGGTGGTGAAAGACGCACAAGCCGCCGGGGCGCTGGTCAACCGGGCCGACGATCCGCAGGACGGCGATGTGATCGTTCCCGCGCACGGCCGAGCGGGCCCGATCACGCTGGCCGTGGGAACCGATGGAATCAGCGCGGCGGCGGGAGCGGCGATACGCGATCAACTGCTGGCGACACTCGACGGCGACTGGGCGCGGCTGCTGAACATTGCCGTCGACTACCGCCGACGGATTCAACAGAAAATCACCGACCCCGCACAACGCCGGGACCTGCTGCGGCGACTGGTCGACACCGAAGCGCTGGCGCTGCTGAAGAACGAAGGCGAGCCGGCATTGAGACAGCGCTGCGAATCCCTGATCGGCAAGGCGCAGCCGTGAGACCCATTCATGCCCAATGATCTCATAGTCACGATCGGCTTTGTCTTGATCGCGTTGCTGTTGGGAGCGGCAATGGTGATATCGATCCGCCGACTGGCGTTGGGCCGCGCGGGAAATCTGAACGTCGAGCGCACCGTGGATGCGGCGGCGCTGATTCTGGCCGCAGCGCTGCTGACGTATCGTGCGGCGACCTTGCACAGCTGGACTCCGTTGCGGAACCACGCCGACGGATTGCTGCTGATGACCGCGCTGCTCAGCGCGCTGCTGATCTACCTGCATTGGGGCGGGCGGTTGCGCGGTGTGGAACTGTTCGCCCGGCCGATCGCGGTGGTGCTGGCCCTGTGGGGCGTGTGCGCGAGTTGGTGGTCGTTCAAGCCGTTCTCCATGATGTCGACGTGGACGGTCATGCATCTGGTGAGCGTCTACGTGGGACTGGGCGCGGTGGTTCTGGCGGCCGGTTCCGGGGCGTTGTACCTGTTCGTCCAGCGTCAACTGCGCCACAGCGATCATGCCGTGCGACGTTTTCGACTGCTTGGCCGACTGGCCTCGCTGGAGCGCGTCGAGAAAACCGTCATCGTCACCGCAACGGTGGGCTTCGCGCTGGTCACGCTGGCCGTGGCGACGGGCCTGGTTTCGGAACTGAGCTCGGAGCAATGGCTGCTGGGCCAGCCGTGGTGGCGCAGTCCAAAAGTTCTGTTGTCGGCGGCGGCGTGGGCGGTCTATGCCGTCATCATGCACGTCAACTTCGCCCCGACGTTTCGCGGCGCGCGCGCCGCGGTACTGAGCATCGTCGGTCTGGTGTTGTGGCTGATCGTGTTGGGGATTGCGTTGACGCTGTCCGGCTGCGCCCGTTACGACAAGCGCGTGATGATTGGCTCGGACCCGACCGTGTTCGAGGATACGGCGGAAACGCTTCCCCCCCCACCGCCGAGCGAGGGACGCTGATGTTCATCCTTTGTCTCGGCATTTCGCACCGCACCGCGCCGGTGGCGCTGCGCGAGCCGTTGGCCATGGACGAAGCCGCAACGCGCCAGGCGCTGGAGGCGTTGCGCACCCAATACCCGCACTCGGAATTGGCGATCCTTTCCACGTGCAACCGCACCGAGTTTTACCTGGCGCGGCCTTTGCACGGCCATCCGCGGCGCGAGGAATTGCTGATGTGGCTGGCCGACAGGACTGCAATCCAGGCCGAAGTGCTGGCGCCGGCGGTGTATCAGTACGAAACAAGCCGGGCGGTGGAGCACCTGTTCGGCGTGGCGGCGGGGATGGATTCGCTGGTGCTCGGGGAATACCAGATCGCACATCAGGTGAAACGCAGCTACGAACTGGCGAAGGAGTTCGGCACTTGCGGCAGTGTTTTGCATCGCCTGTTTCAGTCGGCCATGGCCGCGGGCAAGCTGGTGCGAACCCGCACCAGACTCGGCGAGGGCCGCATCAGCATACCCAGCGTGGCGGTGGATTTCGCCGCCCATCTTTTCGAGCGATTCGACGACAAAACGCTGCTGATCGTCGGCGCGGGCAAGATGGCCGCACTGGCCGTTCAGCATTTCCGGCAACGCGGCACGGCGCAACTTCTGATCTGCAACCGCACCGCGGAAGCCGCGCGCGACCTGGCCGCCCGGCACGGCGGCCGGGCCATCGACTTTGCCGATCTCGACCGGGCGCTGGTGGAGGCGGACATGGTCGTCACGCTGACCGGCTCGCCTGCGCCGATCATCACGGCCAAGCGGTTCGGTGCGATCCGCAAACGCCGCAAACGCCGACCGTTGTTCATGCTGGACCTGGCGCTGCCGCGCGACATTGCGCCGGAAGTCGGCCGGCACGACGAGGTGTATCTCTACGATCTGGACGCATTGCAGGCGGTGGTGGAAGAAACGTGGCGGCTGCGCAGCGATGAACTGGACGCGGCGCGGCGGATCATCGCCGAACAGGCCGAACAATGTTACGCGCAGGTGCAGATGGGAGACCTGGGACAACTCATCCGCCGCTTGCGCACGCATCTTCACGACATCGGCGAACAGGAAGCGGGGCGCATCGTCGAGAAATTGAGCGAAGCGGACCGCAACGATGTGGAGCGGCTGGTCAACGAGCACACGCAGCGGCTGATAAACAAGATTCTGCACGAACCGCTGAGTCGGCTGACGCGTGAATCGGGAGCGGAAGCGGCCATGCTCGCCACGGCGCTGCGCCGACTTTTCGAGCTGGGGCCGGAAGAAGACGTTCACCCCCCCGAATCCACCGTCGGCACGCCGAAACCGGCCAATGCTCAAGTGCCCCATACCCATTCAACCGATGTAGAATAAGATCGATCCCCATGCATACCCGCAGGTTACCCATGAAGAACCGAACACAACTTGGCCGGATGGTACTGGCCGCGGTGCTGATCGCGCTGGTCGGCGGTTGTCAGCAATGGCAGCGCACATCGCAACCGGCGAAACGCCCCACCGACCACGACCAACTGCGCGAGGCGCGTCTGTTTCAGCAGCGCGGACAGCTCGACCAGGCCCTGATCGCCTTTGAGGAAGTGCTGCGGGACAACCCACAACTCACGCAGGCCCACATGGGCATGGGCGACATCTATCGCGTCAAGGGCAATTACGATAAAGCCGCGGAAAAATACAAGACCGCGCGCGACTTGAAACCGCAGAACTACGGCGCCAATTACAAGCTGGGCCTGATGTATCACCTGCTCAACCGACTGGGCGAAGCCATCCAGACGTACCTGGCCGCGCTGGCGATCCAGCCCAACAGCTTCGAGGCCAACCTCAACCTGGCGACGGCTTATCTTCAGACCGAGCAGCCGCAGCTGGGCCTGCCCTATGCCGAAACCGCCGCCAAGCTCAAGCCCACCAGCCAGCCGGCGCACGTGAACCTCGGATCGATCTACGCATCGATGGGACAGCATCACCTGGCGATCGAATCGTACCGCACCGCCGCGGAGATGGGCAATCTCGAACCGGAAATCATGCTGAACATGTCCGACTCGCTGATCCGCGTGGGCCGATACCGGCGCGCCGCCAACACGCTGGACCTGCTATCCAAGGCCAAGCCGAGCGGCATGGTGTACGAACGGCTGGGTTACGTTCACTTCAAACTCGGCGATTTCCCCGCTTCGCTGGCGCATTACCGCGAGGCGCTGAGCTACGATCCCAAAGACACGCAATCGCTGAACGGCGTGGGCGTGATCCTCATGACCCAATACCTTCACGGCCGACGGGCCGACCGCTCCCTGCGCGATGAAGCGATCGCCTCCTGGCGGCGGAGCGTGCAACTGAACTCGAATCAGCAGCGCATCATCGATCTGATCGCGCGGTACGGGAAGTTATGATCGAACGCGATGAATCGCCTCGCTGAATAAAATCACGGCGCACCGGAAAACCGGTAACTGGCGACTACACCCATGTCCGACACCAAAATACTGGAATGTTTTGAGAATCCCGCGCCACAGCGCGACTACGTGATCGAGCACATCGCCGAGGAGTTCACCTCGCTTTGTCCCAAGACCGGCCATCCGGACTTCGGTACGGTGCGCCTGGTCTACTGCCCGGATCGGCTGTGCGTGGAATTGAAATCGCTGAAGTTGTATTACCAGGCGTTTCGCAACGAAGGGATTTTCTATGAGGCGGTGACCAACCGCATCCGCGATGATCTGGCGGCGCTGATGCAGCCGCGCTGGTTGCTGGCGCAGACCCAATGGGCGGGGCGAGGCGGCATCCGCTCGGTCATCACGGCGACATCCGGTGAAGTGCCGATCAAATACCTCGCATGAAAAAGCGCGGGCCCATGGAGAATGGCCCGCGCGTATTTCCCCTGACCTCCTCCCTCGCGGTTTCACCCGTCCCCCCCCTTCCGATCGTTCATCTCATCTGCAATCCGCAATCGCCCCTCAGGCCCTGCGCCGTCTCAACGCCACCAGCCCGCCGATAGCCAGCAGTGACAACGAAGCCGGCTCGGGAGAAATTGTGTTGATGTACGTTTGCTGAAGCACGACACCCTGGGGCACGATCACCTTGATGATTTCCCAGTCGGGATTGGGAAACGCGACCCAGTCTTCATACACATAGCCGACCGGGTTCGTGGACTGGACATGCACGGGATTGGGATTGCCCGGATCCACGCTGCCGTTGCCGCTTCCGCCGGGGAGGGCGGGGTCGAGTATTTCAATCAGTTCCACGTAAGGCGATTTTCCTGTGTCCAGCGGATCACGATACGTGAACTGGATGCGTAATTTTTTCATCGGCTTGTCGTCGACCCAATTGTTCACGTTGAAATGCAGCGCAGCGTCCTTGGTGCTCTGCCAGCCCTCGGGGAGCTGCGTGAAATCACTCAACTGCTCCAGGCGGACAACCGGCCAGGGCGGCGCGCCGCCCGGCATGCTCGGAGTGGTCGAGATGCTTTCGTTGGTTTCCGGCCCACCGTCGCCCCAGTTCAAGGCGTAGACATCGAAGGGCGAACCGGCCGGCAGTTGCTGCTGGTCGTGCTGCCATTCCGCCCAGACGGCCAACGGGGCGTCGGCCCAGACCGGCTCAGCGAAATTATCCGCCAAGGCCGTACCGCCAAACCAGACGACGGCCGCCAATGCAATCGCGGCTTTACTCGTACTCATCATTGGCTCTCCTTTTAATACGAGATTCGTACACTCTCCCGCGCGGCACGCGCCGCGCTGCTCTCACACTCTTCGAATCTCTCACCCTATACCCACGTGAGCGATGCGCATAGGCCTATCCTTTATGAAGATCGCGATGCGGGTTACGTTCGCACGGTGGCGAACACGTATATGTCGATGCCTCGCTCTCCGGGCAGCACGATACCGCACGGCATCGGCTGTACGTTGGCCGTGGTGCAAAAGGAGCGTCCGCTCTTGATGGCAACACACCGCCCGGAAGAGGGGCGCTCAACTCGACACCACAGCCACCGACCGGAGCGCTACCCGGCACACCGGATCGGTTCTCGCTGACTCTTCCTCGGAGATTGCCGGGGGAAATAAATCACCACCCCGCCGGCAAATCTTCGGTTAGGGACGGGAATCGATAGAAAACGAAACACCGCCTCCACAGATGATTGTGACCGGTCGGGTCGGCGGAATCAATAGGGGTGTTTACGGATTCTGAATAGGAAAAAGCGATTCGATTTTGATCGCACGACCGATCCAAATCAATACAAAAGCACGCCTGCAACAAATTCCTTTTTGCTGGCCGAGGGGATACCCGGCGACCAAACAGCAATTCCCCCCCCCCCAAAAAAAAGACCCCCCGAGGTGGTGGCGATCTCGGGGGGACGGAGGGGAGGTACAGGCCCGTTAAGTTCAATCCGTTGTTTCGGCTCCGGTGCGCCTCCCTGCAGGGAGCTGCGACTCGGCCCGTACCTGATTATTTCGTTAACTTGTTAACCGGTTAACTTGTTCATTCGTTCATTCGGACCTTCGTCGCGGTGCTCCTCGGGTCCGGCTTGATTTACCTTTCACTTTTCAATGACCTGACACTTGGAACTTACGACTTTTAAGAGCATCCCATCGAGTTGCCGCAGTTCAGGCCCTTGTAGCAGGTGCCGTTGCGGACGGTGATGGATCCGCAGACATCGCACGCCGGGGCATCGCCCATCATCTGGCTGTTGGCTTCGTTGAGGGAGCCGACCAGCGCCGCGGCGGTGGCGTTCTGTCGATCGGCGGTCGCCAAAACCGTGCCGGCGCTCTTCTGCAGCACCGCCAGCGGACCGGTGTTGGCCTGGTGCTGCGTCGCCAGATGCGGATCATCGACACCGCGCGGGGCGGCGGTATCCGCGTCAGACGGCTTGGCCGCTTCGGCCGGCTTGTCCTGATCGATGCGTCGGATGCGCGGCGCGGCAGGCTCGGCCTCTTTTTCGCCGCGCAATCGATTCACGGGAACCGGCGCAGGGCTTCCCTGACCTGCGCCGGTGCGATCGTCAGCCGTCGGCTCCTTCCCGCGGCTTTGCTGCATCGTGGTGGTTTTCGCCGCCGCCGCGGCGCGCGGGCGCGTTTCCGCGGCCTTGGCCCCGGCCCCAGTCACCGGCGCGGACTTGGCCGGCTTGCTGTCCGGGCGCTTGGGGCCATTGGCTTCGCGATAGCCGGGGATGAACTCCATCCCCAGCCAGCGGAAGATGTAATCGACCAGCGACTTGGCGAAGGGGATTTCCTTGTTGTCGGTCATGCCGGCCGGCTCGAACCGCTGGTGCGTGAACTTGTGCACCAGGGAATCGATCGGCACGCCGTACTGCATCGCCACGCTGATCGCCGTGCCCAGCGAATCCATCAGTCCCCCGATCGTCGAGCCCTCCTTGGCCATCGTGATGAACAACTCCCCGGGCATGCCGTCGTCGTACAGACCGACGGTCAGGTATCCCTCGTGTCCGGCGACGTTGAACTTGTGGGTGATGCTGTTGCGCGTGGCGGGCAGTCGGCGGCGCAACGGACGTTCGACGATGCGCTCGACGATTTTTTCCACCGGGCCCTGTGCCGAGTCCGCGTCGGTGTCAGTCTCCGCATGCGCAATCCGGCTGGCCACCGTAGAGACCTCGGCAGTAACCTCTTTTTTTGCCGCTTCGATCGCCTCCTCGTCATCGTCCTCGGCTCCATCGGCGGTAGCGCTGAGCGGCTGGCTGAGCTTCGAGCCGTCGCGATACAGCGCGTTCGCCTTCAGACCCAACTCCCAGCTCAGGCGGTAGGCCTGTTTGATCTCGTCGACCGTCGCCTCGTGCGGCAGATTGATCGTCTTGCTGATCGCCCCGCTGATGAACGGCTGCACCGCGCCCATCATGCGAATGTGGCCGGTGGGCGCGATGAAACGTTTGCCCGTCTTGCCGCAGCGGTTGGCACAATCGAACACCGGCAGGTGCTCGTCCTTCATATGCGGCGCGCCTTCGATGGCGCCGGTGCCGCAGATCATCTCGTTCAGTTTGGCGATCTGCTTGCGCGACAGTTCCAGGGCGCGCAGGGGATCGGGCCGGCCTTCCAGCCCCATCCGCTTCATCGCCGCTTCGCCCAGCGTGTACGCATTGAAGACGAAGCCCAGTTCCAGCGCCGAGCCGAGCGATTGGGTGATCTTGGCCAGATCGTCATCGCTGGCGCCGCGGGCGCGAAGAAAATCGGCAAAGGTATCGGTGGGATTGCCGGGCGCCGCGCCGTCGTCGCCGGGCATGGTGACGTTCAGATCCCCGCTGCCCATGACGTAGTTCATGATCTGATCGATCTGCGTGGTGTCATATCCCAGGGAGCGCAGGGCGGGGCGCAGCGATTGGTTGGCGATCTTGAAATACCCGCCCCCGGCCAGCTTCTTGAACTTGACCAGCGCGAAGTCCGGTTCGACGCCGGTGGTATCGCAATCCATGAGCAGGCCGATCGTGCCGGTGGGCGCGATGACGGTGGCTTGGGCGTTGCGGAAGCCGTGGGCCTTGCCGAGCTTGAAGGCATCATCCCAACTGCGCCGTGCGGCGGTGAGCAGTTCCTCGCCGTTGTGCAGACCGTTGCAGGCGTGGGTCGGATGCTCGATGACCGACGCGTCGATCGGCACGGGCGTGATCTCCAGGCCCTCGTAGTAGCCCAGTTCATGTCCGGCGGCGGCATCGCGCTCCCGCGGCACCCCGTAAGCGGCGCGGCGGTGGTTGCGCACCACGCGCAGCATGTGATCGCGGTTGCGGAAGTAGCTGGGGAACGGGCCCAGTTCTTCGGCCATCTCGGCGCTGGTCGCGTACGACCGGCCGGTCATCACCGCCGCCAACGTGCCGGCCAGGGCGCGGCCGAGATCGCTGTCGTACGGAACGCCGGCCTGCATCAGCATCGCCCCGAGATTGGCGTAACCCAGCCCCAGCGTGCGGAACTCGTAGCTGAGCCGCGCAATTTCCTTGCTCGGGAACGCCGCCATCAACACGCTGATTTCCAGCACCATCGTCCAAAGCCGGATGGTGTGTTCGTAACCGGAAATGTCGAAGGTCTGCTTCTCGGCGTCGTAGAGCGTCAGCAGGTTGATCGACGCCAGGTTGCAGGCGGTGTTGTCGAGGAACATGTACTCGCTGCACGGATTGGAGGCGTTGATCCGTCCCGACTCCGGGCAGGTGTGCCATTGGTTGATCGTCGTGTCGTACTGCACGCCGGGGTCGGCACAACGCCACGCGGCAAACCCGATCTGATCCCACAGGCGGCGCGCCGGCACGGAACGGGCGACCCGGTGATCCACGCGGTTGTTCAGTTCCCAGTCGGTCCCTTCGTCCAGGGCTTTGAAGAAACTGTTGGGGATGCGGACGGAATTGTTGGCGTTCTGCCCGCTGACGGTGGCGTAGGCCTCGCCGTTGAAATCGTAATCGAGCTTCAGGCCCAACTCCTCGGCAACGCGCTTCTGGTCTTCACTGAGCTGCTTGACGCCTTCGACCAGCGCGGCGACTTTCAGTTCCTCGCGCACCTTCCAGTTGACGAAATCCTCGATGTCCGGGTGGTCGAGATCGAGACAGACCATCTTGGCGGCGCGGCGCGTGGTCCCGCCGGACTTGATGGCGCCGGCGGCGCGATCGCCGATCTTCAGCCAGCTCATCAGGCCGCTGCTCTGGCCCCCGCCGCTGAGCCGTTCGCCGTCGCCGCGCAGGTGCGAGAAATTGGTGCCCGTGCCCGAGCCGTACTTGAACAGCCGCGCCTCCCGCACCCACAGGTCCATGATGCCGCCTTCGTTGACCAGATCGTCATCCACGCTCTGGATGAAACAGGCGTGCGGTTGGGGATGGGAATAGGCGTCCTCGGCCAGTCTGGTTTCGCCGGTTGTCGGATCGGTGTACCAGTGGCCCTGCGCCGGACCGGTCATGCCGTAGGCGTAATGCAGACCGGTGTTGAACCACTGCGGACTGTTGGGCGCGACCATCTGGTGCAACAGCGTGTGGCAGATCTCGTCGTAAAACGCCTGCGCATCCTGTTCGGAATCGAAGTAGCCGTATTTTTCACCCCACCACCGCCAACACCCGGCCAGCCGGGCGATCACCTGGCGCGCCGAACGTTCCGGCCCGGTGACCACCTCGTCGTGCTCATCGGTCACCACCTGCCCGTCGGCGTCGTACTGCGGGACGCCGGCCTTGCGGAAATACTTACTGACCATGATGTCGGTGGCCAGTTGCGACCAGCCCGCCGGCACCTCGGCGTCGTTCATCTCGAACACCACCGAGCCATCCGGGTTAACGATGCGGCTGGAACGACGCACCCACTCGATACTCTCAAAAACATCTTCGCCGGCCTTGGTGAATTTGCGTTCGATCTTCATGGGGAACTTCAACCTCGTTCAAATCAGTTCCGCTGCGTGCACGGCTCGGCGGGCGTCCTTACCCGTCGACGGCCTGTCGTCATCTTTTCATCCGTCTGCATCTTTTGTCCCCCGCCGAATCGACCCATCCCTGGATCGTGGCGGTCCGTGACCACACTGCTCGCAACAACACACGCCGCGTGCTCAAACGAACACGCGGCCTCGGCCCTTTGCCCGGGCCTTAAGCGGAGGCGGGCGACTGAGGCCCGCCACAAGTCAAACGCCAGCTCCCCTGGCGATGAGGTGCAAAACCAATCCCTTGCGGGCACCGGCCCCCGCTCCCACGGGGCCGATCCATCCCGGTGCGTCCGGTGCTTTGGGTCGGATTGTCCAAGTCCAGACGCACGTCCATGATTCCCTTCAAGCCAATGCCACAACCCGAACCGTTACCGAACGGTTTTTCTCCGGGTCAATCGGCCCGGGGGCTTGGTTTGGGTTTCTCGTCGGCCGGTCTCTACGTCGCAGTTCCACCAGAACTGAACCGACCTTGAATCAAGTCAAAAGCCAATATAGCCCCAAATATGGGGGATGCAAGCGCGTTGTTAACAAAATCTGGCACCGTTTGACGCCCCATTAACATAACTGTCGGATCGATGACCTGTTACCGTTGACAAAATTTTTTCAAAAACACCAGAAGTAG
Organism: Phycisphaeraceae bacterium; assembly: GCA_028282685.1. Taxonomy (GTDB): domain Bacteria; phylum Planctomycetota; class Phycisphaerae; order Phycisphaerales; family Zrk34; genus JANQHK01. The sequence goes on along the minus strand of JANQHK010000015.1, from coordinate 12,132 downwards.
TGTTCGCCCTGTCGATTTCGTCAGGTTTTCCACAACATCTGGTGTCTTACAAAACTCATGCTAGGCACGAATTCAGCTTGTTTCAAGCGAAAAAAACGTAACTTGCCCCGGTGTGCTACACTGTGCCGGGCGCCCCTTGGAAAAAGCCCGATAACACCCGACCGACCATGGATGGATCACTGGAAGACATCGCGAACACGCCGCCATCTCCGGCCCCCGCCGAGCCCCCCGCCGATCATCCCCTCCTGGCCGATCTGACCGACGCCCAGCGCAGCGCCGTGGTCTGCACGGAAGGGCCGCTTCTGGTGCTGGCGGCGGCGGGCTCGGGCAAGACGCGCGTGATCACGCGCCGCATCGCCTGGTTGGTTCGCGAGGTGGGCATGGCGCCGTGGCAGGTGCTGGCGATCACCTTCACCAACAAGGCCGCGGGAGAGATGGGCGAGCGCATCGCGCAATTGCTCAGCGCCAGGCAGGCGCGCGCCGCGACGATCTGCACGTTTCATTCGTTGTGCGCGCGGTTGTTGCGCGAGTTCGCCGAGCAGGTGAACCTGCCGCCCGGTTACTCGATCTACGACACGGCGGACCAGAAGCGCGCGATCAAAGACGCGATGAAAGTGCTGGACATCAGCCCAAAGAACTTCGCACCCGAAGCGATCCGCAGCGCCATTTCCAAAGCGAAGAACGAATTGACCGACGAGCGCGCCTTCACCGCCGACGCCGGGGATTTCTTTGCGCGCACCGTCGCCAAGGTTTACCAGAAGTATCAGCAGATGTTGCGCGCCAACAACGCGGTGGACTTCGACGACCTGCTGCTGCTGACGGCCAACCTGCTCCGCCGCAACGAAGCCGTGCGCACCGAATTGCAGGACCGCTACCAGTACCTGCTGATCGACGAATACCAGGACACCAACCACGCTCAGTTCGTCATCGCCAACATGCTCTCGGCATCGCATCGCAACATCTGCGTGGTGGGCGATCCCGATCAGTCGATCTACGGCTGGCGCGGGGCGAACCTGCGCAACATCCTCGAGTTCGAGCAGCGCTACGCGGAGGCGCGCGTGATTCAACTGGGCGAAAACTTCCGCTCCACGCCGCAGATACTCCAAGCCGCCGACCACCTGATCCGCCACAACAAGCAGCGCAAACACAAGCCGCTGTTCACCTCGCAGCCGGGCGGGCGGAAGCTGACGTGCTTCCATGCCGCCGACGAAGAACACGAAGCGGACCTGGCGGTCGGTTGGTTGAAGGAATTGCACGAGCAGGACCTGCGCTGGGCCGACATGGCGATCTTCTACCGCGTGAACGCGCTGACGCGCGCGCTGGAGGAGTCGCTGATGAAATCGTCGGTGCCGTACCAGGTGGTGCGCGGGACCGCGTTTTACCAGCGCAAGGAGATCAAAGACGCGCTGGCGTACCTGAAGGTGTTATCAAACCCCGCGGACGAAGTGTCGCTGCTGCGCATCATCAACACACCCGGGCGCGGTATCGGCGACACTTCGGTGCAGCACCTCCAGGCCTTTGCCGCAGCGCAAAGCATGACATTGTTCGAGGCCCTGGGCGATCCACGGCGCGAAGGGGTGGTGCGCGGACGCGCCGCCCCCGCCACGGGCAAGTTTTCTGTGATGTATCAAACCTGGCGGAACAAGCTGGACCAGGATGGTGACGACCTGATGTTCGAGCCGAGCGTGCGCGATGTGGTCGAGATGATCATCCGCGACTCCGGCCTCGAGGCGATGTACAAGGACGGCAAAGACGCCGACGAGGACAAGCTGGCCAACCTGTACGAACTGATCACCGCCGCACAACGCTTCGACGAGGAATACGGTGAGGAAAACCGCACACTCGCCCAGCGCGTCGGCGATTACCTGGAGCAGGTGTCGCTGGTCAGCGATGTGGATGCGATGGAAGACGATGCGGGCGCGGTCACGCTGATGACGCTGCACGCGGCAAAGGGGTTGGAATTCCCGGCAGTGGCGATTGTGGGACTGGAGGAAGGACTGCTTCCGCACAGCCGAGCGTTTGAAAATCCGGAAGAGTTGGAAGAGGAACGTCGGCTCTGCTTCGTCGGCATCACGCGCGCCCGACAGCGGTTGCTGCTGACCCACGCCCGCTACCGCGCGATGCGCGGCTACCGCGAGCGCACCATCGCCAGCCAGTTCCTGCGCGAACTACCCAAAAACTGCCTGGAAATAACGGACCTGTCCGGCGCCGGCGGCATGTTTGAAGATGAACTGGCACGGCCGACGCCGCGGTTCCGCCCGGCAGCGCGCGATCGCGGCCCGACAACCCGCCGATCAGCGCAGCCCCATCACAGCGGTTTACAGGAAGGCCTGCGCGTGCGTCATCCGCAATTCGGCGTGGGCACCGTCGTGTCAGTCGGCGGCGCGGGGCCGAACGCGCGCGCCAAAGTGCAATTCCAGCGCGTCGGCGTCAAGACGCTTGTCCTGGAATACGCGCGGCTGGAAATTATGAGATAATGCATGTGACATTGGGGTCTGCCAGGGCAATGGACGCCACGTTCGGTCAGACAGAAAGGATTCGGCCATGGGGAACAACCTTCAATTCATTTTGTTCATTGCGCTGGCTTTGCCGGCAACCGCATCGTTTGCGCAAGCCGGGGAATCGCCATTGCCGCGTGAACACTACGATTCAATCGAGGCGGGCGCATTGGCGGCTTTTTATGCCATGAACAGCGACTGGATCGAACATCACCAGCCCAACCGCCAGGCCACGTTGAAACTGCTGGCCGATCCCAAGCGGCACATCCGCGTGGACCTGAACCAGGACGATCGACCCGATGTGATCGTCCGCAATGGCGTCGGCGTCGATTACGAAGGACGGGTCTACAACGTCGACGGCGTTACAGGCAACTGCTCATGGTGCGTGCTTGCCGCGGAGGAAGGCGACGCTTTTCGCATCGTCTCGTATGGCTGCGGCTTTCGCCCCGCTGTGCTCGAGACCCGCACCCACGGTTGGCTGGACCTGGCCTCGGGCGGCGCCGCAGGCGGCAAAGTCGGCCGTAAGTCCTTGTTACGGTACGATGGCCGGAAATACGTCGGCCAGTGGGGAATCGGTGTCGTCGGTCTTGGCGATGGCTGGACGCTGATGACTCCCACGCCGATCAACGATGCCCTGGTGCGCCGTTTGCTCGACCTGCCTGCCGATCAGCCGATCACCTACCGGACAGCCGGGTGTTTCACCCGTGATCTGGGCGACGATGGGAAGCTGGACATGCTGCTGCAGCTCGACGAGCTGGCCGTCGGAAAAGAAACACTGACGTTGAACGCAGACGGAGCAACGCGAGCGAACTTCTTCCATCTCGTGCGTGACGCCGATGAATGGCGCGTCGTTCATCGGGCCATCAACCGCGGCGGACTCTACATGCCAATGGAAACGCGCAACCAAATCATCCTGACCGTGCAGCCCAAGGTCGAAAAAAACGCATATGAGGGTTGGCGGAAAATCCGTTTCAAGATGGCCAGGGACGAATGAATAACCGGGGAGCACGGCGGGGAAAGACAACCGTGGCGCCTCGCCGAGAAATCCCTGAACCCGGATACCGGCATCTTGTATTTCCGGGTCACTTGGACTATATTTCCCGCTCCGTGTACGGCCGACCCCCGGGTCCGGTCCCCTACCCAAGAACTGTATTTCCCCCGTACTGCCAAGGAATCGCCATGCCCATCGCCCCCTACGACAAATACTGCCAGATGCTGGACAACGCGTACAAAAACAAGTTCGCCTACCCGGCAATCAACGTGACCAGCGAAATCACCGCCAACGCCGCGCTCAAGGCCTTCGCCGACCTGAACAGCGACGGGATCATCCAGGTCTCGACCGGCGGCGGCAAGTTCGCGTCCGGTTTGGCCGTGGGCGACATGGTCGAAGGCGCCATCTCCATCGCCGAGCACGTGCACCGCGTGGCCAAGCATTACAAGATCAACGTGGCCCTGCACACCGACCACTGCCCGCCGAAGAACGTGGACGATTTCATGATCCCGCTGATCGAGGAATCCGAACGGCGCGTGGCCAACGGCGAGCTGCCCCTCTTCCAGAGCCACATGCTCGACGCCTCCGGCCTGCCGATCGAAGAAAACATGGACCTGTCCGTGCCCGTCTTTGAGCGCATGGCCAAGATCGGCCAGATCATCGAGGTCGAGGCCGGCGTGGTTGGCGGTGAGGAAGACGGCGCCGCCGGTTCCGAAGACACCCCCGATGACAAGCTCTATACCACCCCCGAAGACATGGTGTATGTCTACAAGCGTCTGGGCGAAGTGAAGAACGGACGCTACATGTTCGCCGCCACCTTCGGCAACGTGCACGGGGCGTACAAGCCGGGCGTCGTCAAGCTCGACCCCTCCATCCTCAGGAAGGGCCAGGAAGCCATTAAGAAGGAATTCGGCAACGACGCCTACTTCTGGCTGGTCTTCCACGGCGGGTCCGGCTCGGAAAAGGAAAAGATCGAGGAAACGCTGAATTACGGCGTGATCAAGATGAACGTCGACACCGACACCCAGTACGCCTTCAGCCGCGCCGTGGCCGATCACATGTTCAAGAATTACGACGACGTGATGAAGATCGACGGCGAAGTCGGCGACAAGAAGAAGGGCTACGACCCGCGCGTCTGGCTGAAGAAGGGCGAGCAGGCCATGGCCGAGCGCGTCAAGGAAGCCATCGTCGACCTGCACGCCGAAGGCAAGTCGCTGGGTTGATATCCGGACACACCCCCTGAATCAAACAAACCCTCGGGCCGCGGCTCGAGGGTTTTTACTTGTTATCCGGATCATTGAAGATCAATTCATACCTTGGCTTTGCGCCGCATCGCCAACAGGCCACCCGCGCCCAGAAAGAGCAGCGTGGCCGGCTCGGGGATGGGGGAATACTTCACCAGGAAGGCGTCATAATCGCCAGCATTCGGCCCTCCGAGATTGCCCCTTGTTTGCCCGGTAATATAGGCATTTCCTGAGCCATCTACAGTCACAGTCCAACTCTGATCTAATTGTGTCGAACCAATCTGCTGTGTCCAGAGAAGACTTCCCGAGCTATCGAACTTGGCTAGAAACGCATCCTTATTGCCCGTATTTGGTCCTCCGAGATCGCCTTCGGTATCGCCGCTGATGAAAATGTTACCTGCTCCATCCACTGCGACTGACCAACCGCGATCCAAATCGCTAGTGCCAATCTGCCGCGACCACAACTCATTGCCTGAAGAATCGATTTTAGTCAGGAACACATCCATATCACCGTTGTCCGGCCCTCCGAGGTTGCCTCTGGTTGAGCCACCAATATAGAGGTTGCCTGTGTTATCTGTCGTAACACCCATACTCTGATCCCATTCAGACGTTCCAATCTGTTGCGACCACAGTAGATTGCCTGAACTGTCATATTTAACAAGGAATGCATCCTGACTACCTACGTTCGGCCTCCCGAGGCTGCCAGCGGTCCTGCCACTGATATATGCGTTGCCCGTTCCGTCGACAGCGACCGACCAACTCTGGTCTCCGCTGCTCGTACCGATCTGCTCTGACCAAAGATGGTTTCCCAAACTATCGAACTTAATAAGGTATGCATCTTGTCCTCCGGCGCTTGTGCCTGCGAGATCGGTGTAGGTATAGCCACTGATATATACGTTGCCCAGACTATCTACAGCAACTGCATGACTGACATCCCCGCTAATTGCACCAATCTGTTGCGACCAAAGCTGATTGCCTAAAGAATCGTACTTAATCAAGAATGCATCGGCTGCACCGGCATTCGCTTCGGCAAGACTTCCAAAGGTGTAACCAGTAATGTACGCATTTCCTGAGGCATCCAACGCAACAGAGGTACTGTAATCAATCTCATCAGTACCAACTTGACGCATCCAGAGTAGGTTGCCCAAGTGATCGTACTTGGTTAAAAATGCATCTGAGCTACCTGCATTCGTCCCCCCGAGATCGCCATTTGTCCAGCCGCTGACGTATACATTGCCCATGCCATCTACGGCAACAGATCGACCGTCATCCCACTCACCCGTACCGAACTGCCTTGCCCATTCAATCTGGTAGGGCGCTTCACCAAACGCAGAAAATGACAATCCAAAAACCAGTGCAATCGCGGATACATGAAGTGTGTGACGAGATCCCATTTCCAACTCCTTCTATAAGTGGGAATGACCCTGCCGACTTTCGGCGCAGCAGACAACCTGCACCGGTAGTTCGGCCCTGGTACGTCATGCCTAGCAACAGCGATTGAGCTACGCGTGACTTCTTAACCTATATCTCTCTGGAACTTCCCCCATACAGATAAGTCAATAGGATAACTCTACAAAACCATCTCGGCCATTGCAAGTTATTTTCATGTTTGTTTTATGTAAGCGCTGGATCTACAGCCCCCCGATGCAACCGCCACGCGAAACAATCATTCGGTTTTCGGTGGACGGACCACTTTATCCGGATCGCTGGGGCGGTAGCGTTCCAGGTCCTTTTGTGAGGCGTCGCGCGTGCGCTCGAGGGTGACATAAAAGGCGCCCATGTTGATTTCGCCGCCATCGGAAAATGTCGCCGACAGGCACGTCACGCCCTTGCGCAGCCCCACGTGGAAGCGCACCACCGTCACCGATTCACCGAGCATTTTCACGGTGGTCAACTGCCCAATCTTTAACTCGGCCTGGCTCACCGCGCGCTTTTGACCGGCTTCTCCCCCACCTTGAATCGGCAGATCCGCTTCAGGCGGAAAGCGGCGCAGTTCGACGGCGTATTCCCCGTCGCGCACCACGTCGATCACCCACGTGCCGGTTCGCAGCGCGCCACGCTTCGCATGGGACTGGTCCCAACACGGCGCGCCGTGCCAGTCGTGCGCGGTCAGCCGGGTGGGGTTGGCGTCCGGATCGCCGACCGGAATCACCGTGTACTGTTGATGCGCCGGATGCAAACTCGCCCACCATCGGTCGTACTCGGTGCGCAGTTGTTTCATCACCTGCGGGTGTGCCGCAGCGACATCGTGCTTCTGTCCCGGGTCGGCCTTGATGTCGTAGAGTTCGGCGCCGTTGACCATGCGCCAGCGGCCGGTCATGGCCTGGTAGTTTTTGCCCTTGACCGGAAAATCGACGCGCTGGTTATGAACAAACACCGTGCGATCCGGCCAGTTCGTCGCCTTGCCCTGCAACAGCGGCAGCAGCGAACGACCGTCCAGCGGCGTCTTCCGCGGCTTGTCCAGACCGCAGGCCTCGATGAGCGTGGGCATCCAGTCGAAGTGGGCGGTCAGTTGATCGACATCGCGGCCGCCTGCGATTCCTCCAGCGGGCCAGCGGACGAAACAAGGCACACGATGGCCCCCTTCGTATTCGCTGATTTTGCCGCCGCGCATGCCCGCGTTGTATCCGCTGGTCACGAAATGGTTGTCATCGGTGCGGATCGGTCCGACCCAGGGATCGGCGCCGTTGTCGGACATGAAGATCAGAATCGTGTTCCGGGCCAGGCCCTGTTGCTCCAGCGCGGCCATGAGCTTGCCGAGGTTGTCGTCGATGCTGGCCAGGCAGGCGTAATAGGCCCGCAGCTTCTGGTCATCCGTGACCGTCTTGAAGCGATCGATCAGTTCCTGCGGCGCAAAAAAAGGATAATGCGGCAGGTTGGTGGCCACCATGCAGAAAAACGGCCGGTTGCGATTGTCCCTGGCGAAGCGGATGGCCTCATCGAACCAGATGTCATTGCAGTAGCCCTGTTGCGATTCGGGTTTGCCGTTGCGGTGGTAGGTGTCATCGAAGTAATCGTTCCGCCAGTAGTCCGGCATGTTTCCGATGGCCCCGGCGCCGAATTCAAGCACTTCATCGAAGCCGCGGTCCTGCGGACGATAGGGATAATTGTCGCCGAGGTGCCACTTGCCGAACAACGCCGTGCGATACCCGGCGCGCCCGAACAGGTCGGCCAGGGTGGGCGTCCCGGTGCGCATGATGGATCGGCCCAGGATCGTGTGCCAGACGCCGGTGCGATCGCTGTACTGTCCGCTGAGCAGCGCCGCCCGCGTCGGCGAGCAGCAGGGATCGACGTGAAAATCCGTCAGCCGCACGCTCTGGGCGTACAACCGATCCATGTTCGGCGTTTTCAGAATGGGATTGCCGTGGCAGGACAGATCGCCGTAGCCCTGGTCGTCGGTCAGGACGAGGATGACATTGGGCGGCTGCGCATCCGGCGAAGTGGTGAGTTCCGTGGCGCAGCCGGACAGCGCAAGTCCCGCCGGCACGATCAGTCCGATGTAGAATAGGAGTCGTTTCATGGTGACCGATTATAGCGGATGCGTTACCGTCCGTGCATCCGACTGCCGCGCCGCATGCTGCGAAACAACCCGGGAGCATGTCATGGGTTACGTCTTACTCTGGTTCGAAGCGTTGGCAGCGTATCTGCTGCTTGTGGCGGCGGTCCTGGCCGTCAGCAAACATCGCAATGCGGTATGGCGCGGGGTGATGGTCTTCGCCGCCGCCGGCCTGCCCCTGGTGTGCATCGCCGGGATCACCGTGGGCCTGGCCGAGGTGCGGATCCGGTATCACGTGTTCAGCGGTCCGTACCTGGGCATGGTGCTGTTGACGATCGCCGGCACGGCGGGATTGCTGTTCTGCCTGATCCTGGGATTTCGGCGCGTCTCACCTGAGCGTGCGCGGGCGTTTGGTCGCTGGCCAACCGGTCGCTTGTGGCTGGGCTGGCTGGTGGCGGTGACGCTGGGGGTGTTCACATTCTGGAACCTGGACCTGTCGATGCGAGCACGCCTGGCGACAGCGCATGCCGAGGCGGGAGCGCTGGCGTTGAGCGTGGCGCCGCCGCGCGTGGCCGATCGTCATAACGCCGCCCTGATCTACGAGCAGGCCTTTGCGCGCATGTGGCAACAGGATGACGATCCGCCCGAGCACTGGCTGGCTCTGATCGACCAGATCAATCCCGACCGCGCCACCGGGGATTTCGATTGGACCGATGCCTCGGTCACCGCACTGATCGACGAGCACGGCCCCACCCTCCAACTGCTGCGCCGGGCCTCCGCTCTGCCCGACTGCTATTTCGAGCGCGACTACGGTAGTCCCAGCGTGAAAATGCTCGTCCCGGAACTGAACCGCTTCCGCAACGGCGCGCAGATGCTGGCGATCGAGGCCCGCCATGCGCTGGCCACCGGGCACACGCAGCGCATTGCCGAAAACCTCAACGCCATCTTCCGCATGGCCGAGCATATGCAGCGCGAACCGATTCTCATCGTCGGGCTGACGGCGGTTTCCCTCGAGCACATGGCCGTGCAGCTTCTGGAGGAGGTTCTGAACGATCCCGTCCAGAGCCCCAAAGCGGTGCAGACGATCGAACTTCAGGCCATGGTCAGCTACCACCGGGCGATCCAACGCTGTTTCAAGATGCAGGAAGCGCACGGACTGTCGACGTTCAGCGATTTCGGGTCGGATTCCGGCCGCCACCTCGCTCGCCTGCTGGATCATGACCAGAACGCCATACTCAAAGCGCCAGGCGTGGCGCCGATCTACCGCGTCTTTATCCTTCCCGACGACCTGGTCAGTTTTCGGCGTGTGATGCATCAAACGCAACTGGCCTGCGCCAGGCCGTGGTGGCAGGCCTCGCCGAAATTGATGCAGATCCAGCGCGAGTTCGAAACCACCGGCCAGGGTCTGATGACCGTGATGATCTTCCCGGCACTGATGACGGCGGCGCAGTACTTCGAGGAGGCCGACGCCCGGCACAACGCCGCACGCATCGCCCTGGCCATGACGCGGTATGCGCAGCAGCACGGCCGATACCCCCCGGCCCTGGGCGACCTGGCCCCGCAATACCTCAAGCAAGTCCCCAACGATCCCTTCACCGGCCTGCCGTTCAAACTCATCCAGCGTGGCGGGATGCTGGTGCTCTACAGCATCGGCGCCGATCTGAAAGACGACGGCGGCGAACCGATCCACCGCGAACCGATCACCATGGAGCGAGTCGGCGATCTCGTGTTCCGCCTGCCGCTCATCGAACCGTAGGTCGAAAGCCGCGCATGCAAAAAAAAACCCACCCGTGGCGCGGGGAGAGCCGCTCCAGCAACCGCCGCACCCGGTGGTGCTGCCCGCGCCCGACGACAGCCGCCCTTCGCCCGGCGGAGGAGCCGCAGGTTCGGTAGGTCGCAACGGGAAGCAGACGTTGACTTCGTACGAAGGTCAGTGACCATGGAGGAAGACAGGTTTAGTCTGGGTAAATGAGAAACAGTCTCACAGGATTATATCCGCGCGATCGGCTAAACTATCGGCGAACGCCCGCCGGGCCGTCGCGGCGGCAACACCCCGAACAACGAACCGACAAGGTGGATGTCATGCTCAGCAAGGAACTGGAACAGGCCCTCAACGACCAAATCAACTACGAACTCGGCGCCATGTACGCCTATATGGCCATGGCCGCGTGGCTCGAGCAGGCCAACCTGACCGGCTGCGCCAAGTGGATGGGCAAGCAGGCCTTCGAAGAATACGAACACGCAATGAAAATCTACGAGCACGTGTTCGACCGCGGCGGAAACGTCACCTACCAAGCCATCGCCAAACCCAACAACACCTTCAAGGACGTGCGCGATGTCTTTGAGAACGGCTTGAAACTCGAACAGGGCAACACCGCCAACATCAACAAGCTCTACGAAGCCGCCCTGGGCGCCAAAGACTACCCCGCACAGATCATGCTCCAATGGTTCATCGACGAGCAGGTCGAGGAAGAAAAGAGCTTCGCCGACATCCTCGCCCAACTGGACATGATCCAGGACAACCCGGCCGGCCTGTTGATGTTCGACGGGCGTCTCGGCAGCCGCGAAGGTTCGTAAGGCCGCACCGAACAGCATAATCATGCTCACTTCAACTCCCGGCCGATGAAAAGTCGGGACGTTATGCATGCATTGACTGCGGACACGATGGATGCGCCCGATGCGGGCGCCAAGCCGCGTCATCGCGCGTGGCCTGTGACCGTGGCGCGCACGTTGGCGCCGGCGCTGGGCGGATTCACGCTGCTGAACCTGGCTGCGGCGCGGGGCGAGCCGGCCTTTCATGCCAACCTGTGGTGGGTGGACCTGCGTTTTGTTCCCCGATTCATGGAAGAGGGTCTGTTGGCGGTGTTCGGTCTGGCCGCGATGGGCTACGCCGTGCGCCCGGTGATGGGACGGCGGCGAAGACGGATCACGCTGATGCTGTTCTGGCTGCTGGGTCTGGCGGCGATCAGCAACGCGACCGTTTTCTTCACGTTGCTGGGCTGGGGCCGAATCGACAGCGGCTGCCCGCTGCCGTTATCGCTGGCGGTGGTGGGGCTGTTGGGTTGGATCGGTTGGATGGCGCGTCGCCCGATGGCCGCTCCGCCGCGTCTGCATCGCGGCTTGGCGATGATCTGCCTGATGTTCAGCGGGTTGGTGTTTCCGGTGGCGCAGATGGTGGCGTTCGGCATGACCGATTACCGTCGCCCCGCCGATGCCGCCGTCGTCTTCGGATGCCTGGCCTACCCGGACGGCCGCTGCTCAGCCCCGTTGTCCGAGCGTGTGCGCACCGCCTGCGGTCTCTACCACGAGGGCGCCGTCAAGCAACTGATTTTTTCCGGCGGGCCGACGCGCGGCGAAATCAACGAGACCGACGCCATGCTGAACCTCGCCCGGCAACTGGACGTGCCCGAATCGGCGATCGTCTGCGATCCGGTCGGCCTGAACACCGCCTCCACCGTGACCAACACCGTGACCCTGTTCGAGCGGTATCAATACAACCGCGTGCTGGCGGTCAGCCATTTCTATCATCTGCCGCGTATCAAGCTGGCCTACCTGCGGGCGGGCGTGCAGGTGTACACCGTCCCGGCGCAGCGCGTCTGGCGGCGCAGCCGCTGGCTGCCCTACGCTATGGCGCGCGAGATCGCGGCGTGGTGGTGGTACTACAAACAAGCGCTGGTCGGCTGACCCGTTTGAAAATCCGACGCGGGGCAATAGAATGCGGAGCACCGGCCGAGTGGCGGAATTGGCAGACGCGACGGATTCAAAATCCGTTCCGGTTCACCCCGGGTGTGGGTTCGAGTCCCACCTCGGCCATTAGAGCATCTTGCGTCATTCATGCCGGGCTTGTACGAGCCGCGCCCGTGAGGAAGCGGTCCGCACAACGCCCGAATCCGGCGGAGTATG
>JANQHK010000075.1 GCA_028282685.1 Phycisphaeraceae bacterium | reverse complement strand
TGACAAATGACAAATGACAAATGACAAATGACAAATGATTTTATGTTTAGCCGCGACCCGCAGGGGAGCGCGTTGAACCGACGATCAACGATCACCGCGCGTTACGCATCATGCGCGCCGCGGGTTACGCGTCATGCGCGCCGCGGGCATCCCATTTCGCGACGCGATGCATCGCGTTCACGGCGTGCCCAATCCGCAATCAAACTGCGTATTACCGATCAGCCCAGATACCAGCGCAGGTTACCCTGGTCGTTCTGCCCCGGCAGCGCGACGGGGATCTGCGGCGCCGGGCCAAACTCCAATTTCTCCGGGAAGATGGATCGTTTGGCTTTCTGGATCAGCGCTTCGTACTTGACCTGTCGGCCGGTGTAGGCGCTGATCGCGCCCATCAGCGCGGTCAGGCAGCTGTCGGCCACGTCTTTCGCTTCGTTGAGCGGCTTGCCGGAGCGGATCGACGCGATGAGGTCGGCGTGCTCCTGCACGTAGGGATTGGGCTTGCGTTGTCCCGGCTGCACCTTGTAGCGGAACAGTTCCCTGGGCTTGCCATCGGCATCGAGTCCGTGTCCGAGGATGCGTCCGACGCCCGATGCGGAGGCCTTGCCCTTGGTGCCGAGAATCACCTCGGAGACGCGGTTGGTCGCCCCGGCCATCTGACGGCAGTAGCTGGCGACGCGCGCGCCGTTGGCGTATTCGAACTCGCAGGCGAAATGGTCGTACACGTTGCCGAATTTCGGATCGGTGCGGACGAGTCGGCCGCCGGTGCTCATGCACTTTTCGGGCGGGCCGCCCAGCGCCCAGTTGAGGATGTCGATGTTGTGGACGTGCTGCTCGGCGATGTGGTCGCCGCTGAGCCAGGTGTAGTAGATCCAGTTGCGGCACTGATGCTCCATCGGCGTCCAGTCGGGGTTTTCACCGCGATGCCAGAGCGTGCCGCCGTTCCAGTAGCACTGCCCGCCGACGATCTCGCCGATCTCACCGTTCTGCACGCGATCGAGAATCTGAAGGTAGGCCTCCTCGTGGCGGCGCTGGGTTCCGGCGACGATCGCCAGCCCTTTCTGCTTGGCCTTTTCGCCGGCGGCGATCACGCGCACCCCGCCCGGGAAATCGGTGCAGACCGGCTTCTCCATGAACACGTGCACGCCCTTTTCCACCGCATATTCCAGCATCATCGGGCGAAAGCCCGGCGGCGTGGCCAGAATCACAATGTCGATGCCGCTGTCGATCACCTTCTTGTAGCAATCGAAGCCGTCGAAGCAGGTGTCCGCCGTGACCTTGTAGCACGCGGCGAGGTTGAACTTCTTGGCCTGGAGCGCGTTGGGGATGGTCGTCATAGCACCGGGGTATCGCTTGCCGCCGAACTGGGTCAGGTCTTCGCCTTTGACTCGGCCCATGAACAGGTCGCCGAGCGCGACGATCTGCACGCCCTGGCCGTTCTGACTTTCGACGGCGTTGATGGCGGCGCCGACGCCTCGACCGCCGCAGCCGACCAGGCCGACCTTCAACGTTCCCGAGTTCCCGGCGTGGGCGCGCTGGCTGCCGAGATCGGTGAGCATGGCTGCTGTTCCCAGGGCCGCGGTGCTCTTGATGAAGTTGCGACGGGTGACGCGGCGGGATTGATTTTCAGTCGTCATGGTAGTACCTCTCATGCGGTGATGCCCGCGGTTGCGGGCGTGTGTATGTACGGCGGGGCGTTCAGAAGTTGTCGCACCAGCGGTAGGCCTCGATGACTTTCTTTTCGCCCTCGGCGCCTTTTTCGCTGTTGCCGTGCTCCATGCCGATGACGCCCTTGAATCCTTTGTTATTGAGCCACTTGAAGATGTTGCGGTAGTTGATTTCGCCGGTGGTCGGTTCTTTGCGGCCGGGGTTGTCGCCGACCTGGATGTACGCGATTTCCTTCCAGGCCTTCTGCATGTTGGGGATCAGGTTGCCTTCCTGAATCTGCTGGTGATACAGATCGTCGAGGATTTTACAGGCGGGGCTGTTGACCGCTTTGCAGATCATGTAGGCCTGCGGGATTTTTCGCAGGTAGAGTCCGGGATGATTGGTCCACCAGTTCAGCGGTTCGAGCACCATCACCAGACCGTGCGGTTCGTAAACCTCGGCCATGACTTTCAGATTCTCGACGGCGTTGGCCATCATGTAATCTTCTTCCATGCGCGGTTCGACTTTGCCCGGTACGACGGTGGTCCACTTCGCTCGGCAACGTTTGGCGCATTCCACGGCTTGTTTCATCCGGTCACGCAGGCCGTTTTGGTAGTCCTTGTCGGTTTTCTTCACGAAGTCGCTGCCCTTGGCGCCGAAAGCGACGAAGACGCCCATCGTGACGCCGAGCTTTTCGATGAGCTTGCCGAACTTCGTCTGGAACTCTTCGCCGCGGCGCATCAGGCGGTTGTCTTCCCAGGCGTGGAAGCCCTGGTCGGCGGCGAAGCGGATCTGATCGAGCGGATCTTCGCCGCCGAGGTTCTGGAACATGCCGAAGTGCGGGGCGTATTTCATGCGGAACCTGGCTGGGTTACCGGACTCGGCCTGCTGGGCCCGGGCCTGCTGCAAGCCGGTGGCACCGAGCGTTGCGGCGGTGGCGGCCAGCGATCCGGTGAGAAATTCTCGCCTGTCCATCGGAGCTCCTTCGCGGTTTTCAGCCCTTTTCGTGGATCGGGATCGGGCAGATTACCAGTAAATGCGGTCTCAGAAAAGGACGCTGCTGCCCAATTATTCTGCTCATTGAGAAATGGGCATCGCGGGCATCTTTTTGCTTCACAGGCCTGTAAAACCGCTGCGCCACGGCAATTCAACCCTCATTATCAAAGTTTTCGTGGATTTAATCCGATGTTAAAATAGAAAAACTGGCCAATCTGGGAAGTTTATATTGGCTATAATCGAACAACCGTCCAGGAGGCCGGTGATGACTGAGAAGAGCAATGTCCGTAGCGAACTGGCGCGTAAGCAGGTGTTCACCACCGGCGAGGCGGCCGAGATCTGCCAGATTTCACAGCAGACGATCATCCGTTGCTTTGATTCGGGCCGGTTGCGCGGGTTCCGCGTGCCCGGTTCGCGTTTCCGGCGCATTCCCCGCGAAGAGATGCTGCGCTTCATGAAGGACAACAACATTCCTCTGGATCGTCTGGAGGGATCGCGCAAGCGCATTCTCGTGGTCGACGACGATGAGCACATCGTCGAGCTGTTCACCGACGTGCTGGAAAGCGACGGCCGATTCGACGTGCGCACCGCCAGCACCGGGTACGACGCCGGCGTGTTGACCACCGAGTTTCGTCCGGACCTGATGCTGCTGGACTACATGCTGCCGGACGTGAACGGCAACGTGGTTTGTCGCACGGTGCGCCAGAATCCCGACCTGAAGGAGATGAAGATCATCATCATCTCCGGCGTGGTGAATCCCAGCGAGGTGGATGACCTGATCGCCGCCGGCGCCGACGAGTTCATCAAGAAGCCATTCAACATCGACAAGCTCATCCAGCGCATCGAAGAGATGCTGGAAGTGTGAGGAAAGGCATCGGGCACGGAGGCACGAAGTAGACACATTCATTCTTCTGCTGCGTGCCTTTGTGCCGGCCATCCCCCATGACCACCGACCCCAACAGCGCGCGTCGCATCGAACTGATTTTGCAGCAGATCGAGAGTCTGCCGACGCTGCCGGGCGTGGCCATGCGCCTGCTGCAGATCACCAGCGAAGAGCAAACGCATGCGAAGCAGGTGGTGGAACTGGTGCGCAGCGATCCGGTGCTGACCGCCCGAATTCTGAAACTGACGCGCTCGGCCCATTCGGGCTTGCGCGATGATCTGGTCACGGTCGACCGCGCGGTTGTGATGTTGGGTTTTGAGGCCATTCGCAATGCGGTGCTGTCGATCAAGGTGTTCGAGGCCTTCGAAGACGACATGACCGGCTCCGGCGGAAAGGACGACGAGCCCGGGGCGGAGTTTTCGCACGAGGCGTTCTGGCGTCACTGCCTGTCCGTGGCGATCGCCGCGGAGCTGATCGCGCATCACCATCGTCGCGAGCTGAACATCAAACCGGCGCAGGCGTTTGTCTGCGGGTTGATTCACGATCTGGGCAAGCTGGCCCTGGAGCATGCGCTGCCGAAGAGCTACCGGCGCGTGGTGGAGCTGACCGAGCAGGCCCAGGCCAACATCGCCGATGTCGAGCGCAAGCTGCTGGGTCTCGATCACCACACCGCCGGCAAGCGACTGGCCGAACACTGGCGTTTTCCGCACATTCTGCAGGATGTGATGTGGCTGCACGGCGTTTCGTACGAATCGCTGCCGCCGGTCGAACACCGCACGATGGTGGGGCTGATCGGACTGGCCGACCTGTTGGTTCGCAGCCAGCACCTGGGTTACAGCGGTAACCACCATTTCCGCGATTCGGTTGCGCAGCGCGCCGAATCGCTGGGTCTGGATCCCAAGCGCGTCATGTCGGTGGTCGAGCAGGTGGTGACGGAGCTGGAGCGCCGGGCCGAGGCCCTGGGGCTGGGCGAGATGCCGACGCGTGCGGTGTTCATGGAAGCGATCCAGCGCGCTAATGCGATGCTGGGGCGGTTGAACACGCAGCTCGATGCGCGGCGCCGGCATGCCGACAGCCAGCAGGCCGCCCTCCAGGCGATCACGCGCTTTCACGAGACGTGGTCCGGGCCCGGTCGCAGCGTGCAGGAAGTGCTGGGCATGGTGGTGGCGTCGGCTTCGCAGGTTCTGGGGACCGGCTTTTACGCGGTGGTTTATCAGCCCTCGGACCAGCCGATCTGGCAGGTCAGCCAGTTCACCGCGGAAGGGCGCCTGTTGCGTTGCGAGTTGATCGATCCGCCGCCGGGCTTTCCCAACCTGACGGAAATCGGCCGGGACGAGCAGGCGCCGATCGACTGGATGAGCGTTCTGCCGTGGATCAGCGATTACCTGGTCGATGCGGACAACGTGCGCAATGTGCGGTTGATGCCGTTGCCGTGCGGCTGGGGGACTGCCGCCGTCATGCTGCATGACCGGTCGCAGCTGCCCAATCCGCCGCAGTTGCGCGCGCTGTTGCACACGTGGGGCGCCGCGGTGGGCGCCGCGGCGCAGCACGAAGGGGCGCGTCGGTTGGGCGAGCAACTGGCCGAGACCCACCGCCAGCTCGCCGAAACCCAGCAAATCGCCCTGCAGAACGAATCGCTGGCGCGTCTGGGCGAAATGGCCGCCGGCGCTGCGCACGAAATGAACAATCCGCTGATGGTCATCTCCGGCCGGTCGCAAATGCTGGCCATGGCATTGACCGACAACCGACAGCGTGAGCATGCGGAATTGATCGCCGAGCAGGCATCGCAATTGTCCGACATGATCACCGCGTTGCATGCGTTTGCCGAAGCGCCGCGCATCAAACGACGCGATACGACGGCTCAGGAAATCGCCGAGATCGCTCTGAAGCAGGTGCTACACGACGAGCCGGACGGTCCGGCGATTCGCGTCCGATATGCAGATGGATTACCGCTGCTGAACACCGATCCGGATCAACTCGCCGGCGCGTTGTACGAATTGCTCATCAACGCCCGTCAGGCCGGAGGGGAGCAGTCGATTGTCCTGAACGCTCAGGTCGACCCGGTGAACGGCCGATTAGTTTTCAGGGTGAGCGATGAGGGCGCGGGGATGGACGGCCACACGCTTTCGCACGCGTTTGACCCGTTTTTTTCCGCCCGCCACGCCGGCCGACGCACCGGCATGGGCCTGCCCCGGGCCCGCCGACTCGCCCGGGCGCTGGGAGGCGAGATCGAACTCGACAGCCGTCCGCGGCAGGGCACGACCGCCCGCCTGAGCATACCCCTGAGCGAACCGACTTCGGCCGGTGGAGACGAAGATGAATCCCAATCCCTCACAGACCTCGCCATCCAGTCCGGCCAAACCTGAAGCCGAGAAGCCAAGCCGCCGCGATCGCCAGGCCCAGCCGCCGATCGAGCCGCGCAGCGGCCAGTTCAACCTGCTGATCGTCGACGATGAACAGGACGTCCGCCGGCTGATTCGCCAGGCCCTGCCGCAGGATCGACTGCGCATTCTCCAGGCCGGCTCGCTGACCGAGGCGCGCCGGCAGAGCGCCGAGTTTGCCGTGGACGTGGCCCTGATCGATATCCTCCTGCCCGACGGCAGCGGTCTGGATTTCGCCGCGGAACTCCAACGCCGGCACCCCGCCTGCCAGTCCATCGTGATGACCGGCTCGCCTTCATCGCAGTTCACCATCGAGGCGATGCGCAACGGCGCGCGCGATTTCATCACCAAACCCTTCGATCTCGTCGAGTTGACCGATCGCGTGCAGTCGGCGCTGGACCGCCGCAAGCGGGCCGTGAAACGCCGCCGCCATGTCCGCAAGCTCAAGAAGCTGGTGCGCAAGCTCGATCACGACCGCCGCGATATCACCCAGCAGGTCGACATCCTCTGCAAGGATCTGGTCGGGGCCTACCAGGACATCGCCGGCCAGATGAAACTGATGGAGAAAGTCGGCGAGTTCAAGGCGAAGATGCGCGATGAACTCGATCTCGAGCAGGCGCTGCGCATCGCGCTGCAATACCTGCTCGATGAAGTGGGCCCGACCAACGCGGCGATCTTCCTCCCCAACGGCAGCGGGGGCTTTTCCGTCGGCGGGTTCGTCAATTACTCCACCGGCTTTGACGATCCGCATCTCCTGCTGGACCATCTGGCCGATGTCGCCGCACCGCGCATCCTCGATGAGCCGGAGGTCTGCCTCCTCGACGATAACGAACTGGTCGAGACCTGGCTGGGCGACGATTCCACCTGGCTGAGCGATCAGCACCTGGTGCTGGCGCCCTGTCGCGACGACGAGCAGCCCATGGCTTCGCTGCTGCTGTTCCGCGAGTCCGATCAGCCCTTCCGCGACGACGATGTCAAACTGCTCAACCACATCGCGCCGTTCTTCGGCGAACACCTGGCGCGTCTCGTCCGCGTGCACCATCGCATGTCCGCCTTCTTCGACGACGAAGACGATTTCGGCAACGAACCCTGGCAGAGCGATGACGATCCGAACGATCTGTTTGGGGTGTAGTTGGGGCCTGGAGCTTGGGACTGTGGGCCTTGGGCTTGGTCACTTCAGTGATCATGAATGGGGCACAGGTATAAGATTTGTCATTCCCGCGCAGCGCTGAGCGAGCGTAGCGAGTCGAAGTGCGCAGGCGGTGGTCCAGTTTCGCAGGGCAAGTCAAGCGAAGCGGACCCTCTGCTAATCGCTTGCTTTTCCGGCGCCCCGTACCCGGAGCCCGTGATTCATCCCGCCGCTTCGCCGTCGAGGTACCAGGTCAGGTTGGCGGCGGCGAGGCCGGTGATGGGCAGTTCGGCGACGGTTTGCGGTGATGCCGGTTGGTCTTCATCGCGCCCGGCGCAGGCCTCGGCGATGCGATGCAGCGCGTTGCGCTTGGCGCTGCCGAGTAACAGGACGAAGGCGTGACGGGCGGCGTTGAGCAGGGGATAGGTCATGGTCATGCGGGGGCGGGGCTCGGCGACCGTATCGCCATCGTTGAAAACGATCCACCGTTCGCGCCCCTCAAGTGCGGGGGTGTGGGGAAAGAGCGAGGCGGTGTGGCCGTCGTCGCCCATGCCCAGCAGCACGCAATCCAGCGGCTTCTCCGCCAATGCGCTTTGCAGGAGCGTTTCGTACTGCCGGTCGCCGTCGGATTCGAGCACGGGCATCGGGTGGCATTGCTCGGCGGGGGTGGGCAGGTTGATCAGCAGTTCGTCGGTGATCATGCGCCAGTTGGCGTGTTCGCTTTCGTGATCGACGCAGCGTTCGTCCACCTGCCAGATGTGCGTTTGCAGCCAGGGCATGTGACGGAATCGCGGGTCGATGACGAGCCGACGGAAGAGTTTGCGTGGGGTGCCGCCGCCGCTGAGCGCCAGGTGAAATACGCCTTCCTCTTCCACACGGCGCATCGCCTGAAGCATCAGGTCCATGCTGAGTTGATCGAGCAGCAAGTCGGCATCGTTGACGATGCGCACCAGGCCGGGCAGGGATTGCAGTGGCGGGTGTTTCATTTCGAGATCAATCTTAACCGCAGAGGCGCAAAGTCACAGAGGGAAATATTTTGACGGGATGAACAGGATGATTTGGATATTTTATTCTGTTCATCCTGTCTATCTTTCTCTGTGCCTCTGTGCCTCTGTGTCTCTGTGGTTTGTCTTTTATTTCTGCACCATCTTCGAGCGTGAGCTTTGACCTTCCGGGTTGCGCCATGTTCCGTGATCGGTCAGCAGTTCATCCGCCGCAGCCGGACCCCACGATCCCGCGGCGTAGTTTGGGAATTCGTCGGCCGACCGTTCCGCCCAATGCCGCATGATCGGTTCGACAATGCGCCAGGCGGCTTCGATTTCGTGCCGGTCCTTGAACAGCGACTGGTCGCCCTCGATCGCTTCCATCAACAGCGTGGCGTAGGCCTCGGTCGGCTCGCCGCCGAAGCGCCGGCGAAAATCGAAATCCATGATGGCCGATTCGATCCGCATGCCCGGTCCCGGCACCTTGCCCTCAAACCGCAGTGAAATGCCCTCGTCCGGCTGGACGTTGATGACCAGTCGATTGGCGGGGCGGCAGATCGGTTGGCCCTGCATATCGTTGAACAGGCAGTGCGGTGTGGCTTTGAACTGAATCACCATCTGCGTCAGCTTGCGTTTGAGACGCTTGCCGGTGCGCAGGTAGAACGGCACGCCGCTCCAGCGCCAGTTGTTGATGGCCAGCTTCACCGCGGCGTAGGTATCGGTCGGCGAGGCGGGATCGACGCCTTCCTCCTGCCGGTAGCCGGGGACGGTTTCGCCGCCGCTTTCTCCCGGGCCGTATTGTCCGCGCACCGCGCAGCGGTCGACCTGCGACGGATCGATCGGCGCCACCGCCTCCAGCACCTTGCGCTGCTCGTTGCGCAGGTCGTCGGCTTTGAATCCGGTGGGCGGCTCCATCGCCAGCAACGCCATCAGTTGCAGCAGGTGACTTTGAATCATGTCGCGCAGCGCGCCGGACGTCTCGAAGTATCCGCCCCGGCCCTCCACGCCCACCGTTTCCGCCGCGGTGATCTGAACGTGATCGACGTACTGGCGGTTCCAGAGCGGTTCCCAGATCGCGTTGGCGAAGCGGAACACCAGCAGATTCTGCACGGTTTCCTTGCCGAGGTAGTGATCGATGCGGAAGACGTTTTCATCCTCGAACACCCGGCCGAGCACGCGGTTGAGGTGCGCGGCGGAAGCGTGATCGTGGCCGAACGGCTTCTCGACGATGATCCGCTGCCAGGGCGCGTGCTCACGGTTCAGCGAACACCAGCGCCTGCCTTCGGTGACCAGGTTGGCCGCGCCGATGTTGACGACGATTGGATCGTACAGGTTCGGGGCTACGGAAAGGTAGAACAGCAGATTGTCGTTGAGCTGTTTTTCATTGCGCAGCGCGGCGATGCGCTCGACCACGCGCGGAAAGGATTGATCGTCCGCGGCGTCGGCGGGCTGGTAGTGCAACCGCCGGGCGAAGTGAGGCCAGGCCGATTCGTCGTAGCCCGGTCGCTTCTCGCACCACGGTTTCATGTTCTGTCGGAACTGCTCGTCGCTCATTTCGGTGCGGGAAACGCCGAGCACGGTCAGTTTGGCCGGGAGTTGTCGGGTTCGGCACAGATCGTAGAGCGAGGGGATGAGCTTGCGCCGGGTGAGGTCGCCGCTGGCGCCGAAGATCACCAGCAGGCAGTGATCGGGAGTTGGGAGCGTTTCCATGCCGTTACTGTATGAAGTAAATCCGCGGTGGACCAGCAGCCAGGCCATTCACCGCCAAGACGCCATGAGCGCCGAGGACACCAAGGTCATCATGATCCAAACCAATCCGTCCATGGCGAACTTGACGCTCTTCGTGACCTGGCGGTGCGTTAAATGATTTTCCAGTACAACAGCGCTGCAACAATGATTGCAATTGCCACGCGGTAATAGCCGAACACCTGCAAGCCGTGCGATTTGAGGTAGGCCACCATCCACCGGACCGCCAGCACGGCGGAGATGAAGGCGAATACGAAACCGACGACCAACGCCGCCGGTTCGTACATTTCCGCCATGACCGCGCCGTGTTTGTATCCGTCGTAGAGCGTGGCGGCTCCGAGCGTGATCAGGCCCAGCAGGAAGCTGAACTCGACGGCGGCGGCGAGCGACAGCCCCACCATCACGCCCCCGACGATGGTGATCAGCGATCGGCTGACGCCGGGCCACATGGCGATGCACTGCGCGAACCCGATGAGCAGCGCCATCTGCCAGGTGAGTTGTTCGAGTGTTTTGCCGCGTCGGCCTTCTTCGGTTTGTTCGCGTTTGAGGTAAGCGACGGCCAGGATCGCCGCGCCGCCCACCGCCCAGGCGACCACCACGGGCCAGGGGCCGAACAGGTGTTCCTTGATCTTGTCGTTCAGCGCCAGCCCGATCGCCGCCGCGGGAACAAAACCGGCCAGCATGGCCATGGCCAGGCGCAGTCCCGCCGGGTCCTTGCCGAGCAACCCGGTCGTCATCTGTTTTACGCGCCGAAAGTACAAACCCAGCACGGCGACGATCGCTCCGGCCTGGATGCAGATGGCGTAGGCGTCGGCGGCCTGCTTCTCCCGCTCGTTGTCCGCGCCGATGCCCATCGCCCGCTGGGTCACCAGCAGGTGGCCGGTCGAACTGACGGGCAGGTACTCGGTGATACCCTCGACAACGCCCAGCACCGCCGCCTGCACGAGCGTCATGCGGGAGGGCTGGTCTGAAGGCGATGTACTGTCGCTTCGCGGTTCCGCCCGCGAGGAACCCATCGCCACAATCAGCAGTCCCGCTGCACAAACGAAAGTTTTATAGGGCAATCGTGCAACTCCATTGTCAGAACCGCCGATTATGTGTCGGCGGGTGCGGTTCCGCAATCGTTGGCCGGGGGTTGTCCGACGTCAAATTGACCACCCGTCCATCCGGATAAACGGATGGTTCGGATTTGCCATGCCGCCTTCCGCAGGTAATAATGCCATGCTTAACCGATTGGGAGGTATGCATTTGTCCGCTCGTCTGCTCGACATCCTGCCGCAGCGCGTCCTGTTCCTCGACGGAGCGATGGGCACCGCCATCCACGCCATTGAGGACCTGGACCTCGAACGCGATTTCCAGGGCAAGGAAAACTGCCCCGAGGTGCTGAACCTGACGCGCCCCGAGGTGATTCAGCGCATTCACGAATCGTTTTTCGCCGTCGGCTGCGATGCGGTGGAGACCAACAGCTTCGGCGGGATGCCTCACGTGATCAGCGAGTTCGATCTGGCCGACCGGGCGCGTGAAATCTGCCGCGTCTCGGCGCAGATCGCCCGCCGCGCCGCCGATGCGCACGCCACGCCCGGCAAGCCGCGCTTCGTATTCGGTTCGCTCGGTCCGGGCACCAAGCTCGTCACGCTCGGGCAGATCACCTGGGACGACATGCTGGCCAGTTACACCGAAGCGGCGCGCGGTCTGATCGAAGGCGGCGCCGATGCCCTGCTGATCGAAACCTGCCAGGACCTGTTGCAATGCAAGTGCGCGGCCAATGCCTGCATCGATGCGCAGCGCCAGGCCGGGCTCTGGGAAACCGAAAATCGTCTACCCATCTTCGTGCAGGTGACCATCGAAACGACCGGCGCCATGCTCATGGGCACCGAGATCGGCGCCGCCGCGGTTGCCCTGGGGCAGTTGCCGATCGACGGCATCGGCATCAACTGCGCGACCGGCCCGACGGAGATGGCCGAGCACATCCGCCACCTGACCGAGCATTGCGGCAAGTACATCAGCGTCCTGCCCAACGCCGGCCTGCCCGCGATGGTTGATGGCAAGACCGTCTTCCCGTTGCAGCCCGAGCCGTTCGCCGAGCAGTTGGGGCGGTTTGTCGATGCGTTGGGGGTGAATGTCATCGGCGGATGCTGCGGCACCACGCCGGACCATTTGCGCGCGCTGGTCGAGAAAGTCGGCACGCGCCCCCCGGCTCCGCGCGAACCCAGACTGCCCGCCGCCTGCACGTCGTTGTACAGCCCGGTTGACCTGAAGCAGGACAACAGCGTGCTGATGATCGGCGAGCGCACCAACGCCAACGGCTCACGCAAGTTCAAGCAGATGCTGGCCGACGAGGAGTGGGACGGCCTGGTCTCGTGGGCGCGCGGGGAGGTGCGCGGCGGGGCGCATGTGCTCGATGTCTGCGTCGATTACGTCGGACGCGACGGCGTGGCCGACATGCAACAGGTCATCGGCCGATACGTCCAGCAGATTCAAGTGCCGCTGATGATCGATTCCACCGAAGCCGACGTGATTGAGACGGCGCTGAAACTGGCCGGCGGCAAGTGCATCGTCAACTCGATCAACCTCGAAGACGGCGAGGAACGGCTGAACCGCGTCTGCCCGATGCTGCAACGTTACGGGGCGGCGGTCGTCGCGCTGACCATCGACGAGGACCCGCAGGCCGGCATGGCGAAAACCGCCGATCGCAAGCTCGCCATCGCCGAGCGGCTGTACGGCTTGTGCACTGGCAAATGGCGAATCGATCCGCGCGATATTCTGTTCGATCCCCTGACGTTCACCATCGCCACGGGCAACGCCGACGATCGCCGGCTCGGCCTGGAAACGCTGGACGGCATCGAAAAGATCGCGCAGCGCTTCCCCGAGTGCGGCATCCTGCTGGGCTTGTCGAACATCAGCTTCGGCCTCAAGCCGGCGGCACGCCAGGTGCTCAACAGCGTTTTTCTGCACGAAGCGATCGCACGCGGACTGACCGCCGCCATCGTCCATCCCTCGAAAATCCAGCCCAAAACGAAGATCGACCCCGCGCATTGGGATGCGGCGCTGGGGCTGATTTACGATGCGCGCGGCGCCGACCGCCCCGAGGGCGCGCCGGAGAATTTCGATCCGCTGATTCATTTCATCGGCCTGTTCCCGGATGACGCCGATGCAAAACCGCAGGTCGCGCACGAGAATCTGTCGCTGGAAGAAAAGCTCCAGCGCCACATCATCGACGGCGAAAAGCAAAACCTCGAAACCGATCTCGACGCGGCGCTGGAACAATACAGCCCGCTTGAAATCATCAACGATCACCTGCTGGCCGGGATGAAGGTGGTGGGGGAGTTGTTCGGTTCCGGGCAGATGCAGTTGCCGTTCGTGTTGCAGAGCGCCGAGGTGATGAAGCAGGCCGTGGCTCA
>JANQHK010000019.1 GCA_028282685.1 Phycisphaeraceae bacterium | reverse complement strand
CTGCATCGACGAATCGAGAAACGCATGCCGCGGCACGCTGCGCATCTGCTCCAGCACGCGCCGATCGCGGATATCGCGCGACGCCAGCTGGCAACGGCACATCGCCTCCGCGGCGTCCCCGAACCGATCCTCATCGACCAGCAGAACGGAATGATCCGGTGGTGCGTGCATGGCTCGACTTTTAGCGTACAATGTCGGCCCGCACGATTCCACGGCCCCTGTAACCAAAGCATGACCGACACCGACAAAAACAAGCCAACCGCCCGGACCATCCCCGAAACGTCTTACAAGGAAACGGCGGAGTCGATCATCATCGCCTTCATCCTGGCGTTCGTTTTCCGGGCCTTCGTGGTGGAGGCATTCGTCATTCCGACCGGATCGATGGCCCCGACCCTGCTGGGCAAGCATGTCACGCTGACCTGCCCGCAGTGCGGATATCACTACCCCGTGGGCCCTTCTGACGGCAGCAATCCCGCTCCGATCCAGGGCCGTGTCTATCCGCTCCAGGTCGATTGCCCCATGTGCCGGTACCCGGTTTACCAGGAGCCGCGATCGCTGGATGCCGGAGATCGCATTCTGGTCCTGAAATACATCTACGGATTCTCCGAGCCGAAGCGCTGGGACGTGGTGGTGTTCAAGAATCCGGAAAAGCCGGGCGAAAACTACATCAAACGCCTGGTGGGTCTGCCGAAGGAAAAGTTGCTGATCGTGCACGGCAACATCTACACCCAGCCCATCGATGACAATCCTGAGAACGATGACCAGTGGACCATCCAGCGCAAAACCGATCGACCGAAGGTGCAGTGCGCCGTCTGGCAACCGGTGTATCACTCGGCTTACGTGCCGCTGGGCGGCGAAGCGGTTGAAGCGAAGACCAAAGATCAGCATGCATGGACGTGGAAATCGCCCTGGCATGCGCCGCCGGATCAAACCCAGCGCTGGCAGCCGTTGCAGGGCGGCCGCGCTTTCCGATACCGGGGCGGCGGCACCGGTCGTCTCGATTTTTCTTATCGCCATCCGGCCGGGGCCCGGGATTACAATCCCTACAACGACCTGCCGCACTATGCCTACGGGACACGGATCGTCGAAGACATGCGCCTGGGCGTGACCGTTCAGGGCGAATCGGCGGACACCGGGTTGACGCTGGTCCTGGAGACCAGTCGATACGACTTCCGCGCGGTGATCGATCCGCAAAGCGACCGGCCGCGCATCGAGGTGCGGGGCAACGGCTTCGCCGACTGGACGGTGCCGGATGCGGATTGCCCCGATGGGGCTGAGAAGTTTCACCGCAAAGCGGCGCTGGCGCAGGATCGGCCGACGCGCGTGGAATTGTGGCACGTCGATCAACACGTGCAGCTGTGGATGGACGGCGAGTTGGCGGCGGACTGGGCCTACGACAACAAACTGGGCCTAAAAACACTGAGGGAACTCAACCGCAAGGCCATCCAGGATGAACCGCGTCTGGCCGTGACCCTCGAGGGAGGGCCGGCGGTATTGCACAACCTCCAAGTCGACCGCGATCTCTATTACACCAACGCCCCCATCATACCCAACGATAGCTTCCTCGGTACGATGGATCGCATCGCGGAAATCGGAGACGATCGGTTTTACTGCCTCGGCGATAACAGCCCGCAATCCCGGGACAGCCGCATGTGGGCCACCGTGGACAAGTGGATTCGTTATCGATCGCGAGAACTGGGCCACGAGGTGGATGCGGGTTACGTGCCGCGGGAATTGATGCTCGGACGCGCGTTTTTTGTCTATTTCCCAGCTCCATACCGCTTCAAAGCGACCGGCCCCTGGCTGATCCCCGATTTCGGCAAATTGCGGTTCATCCACTGAACAGCCGCGGCCTGCTACGAAACGACTGGCGTTTTCCCTGTCGTTCCTTCATTCTCACCGCTTCTCTGCACCGCAAACACGCCCGGACCCATGTGAGTTATTCAGAGAATTATCCACAACTAGCACGACGTTAACAGATTACGGCAATCCAACCCTGCCGCTCACATCACGGGTAAACGATCCGACTCCACGGCTGGGGATTTTCCCCTGACTCTAACTGCAATCCAGTTGAAATTCGTTACAGATTCCAACGATCGGGACCGGATGAAATGGCGCAAGTGTTTGTTAGTAATGAGTTAGCGTCTTGCAACACGCTCCCGGTACATCCAGACGCGTGCTCAAAAAGTGGACATTTTCAACACTGTCAACATCTTTTCCACAACAGCGACACCCAATTCCACCCCCAACTGAAGGGGGCGGCGTTGCCGGATCATGCGGCGTGGGGCGACCGCGGGGGCCGTCGCAGGTGGTTGGATCGGCATGGCTTATCGTTATAATCGCACACCCGGGCCGGAGGATTGGCCCTTTGATCGCTGCCTGAAAGTTCATCGATGACCCTGACCGCACAGACTTTCGTATCGCTGCTGGTTGTCGCGCTGATCCCCATGGTGATCCTCGGGGGCGCGGCCTACTTGATCCTGCTCGAGCGCAAACTCGCCGCATGGGCGCAGGATCGGCTCGGACCCAACCGCGTCGGACTGACCTTCGGCTTCCTGCCGCTGCGGTGGCGCATGTTCGGCCTCGGCCAACCCGCCGCCGACGGCATCAAAATGTTCATGAAGGAAGATCACGACCCCGCGGGAATCGACAAGGTGCTGTTCTACCTGGCCCCCTGTCTGGCCGTGATCCCGGCGCTGATCGGCTGGGCGGTCATCCCCTGGGGCGGGACGATTGAGATCGCCGGTTTCAGTCTGCTCGGTCTGACCGTGGAACCCGGTGTGGCGCAAGTCGCCGCGGCGCCGCTGAACGTCGGCGTCATCTACATCCTCACCACCGGCTCGCTGGCCGTCTACGGCATCACCATCGGCGGATGGGCATCGAACAACAAGTATTCCTTCTTCGGCGGACTCCGCGCCACCGCGCAAATGCTCAGTTACGAAATCCCCATGGGACTGATCGTGCTGACGGCGTTGCTGATGGCCGGCTCCGCCGCCGCGCCGGATATCGTCGACGGACAGGTCGGCTACTACTTCGGATTCATTCCCAAGTGGGGCATCCTGCAACAGCCGATCGCCGCGGTGCTGTTCTTCACCTGCCTCCTCGCCGAGGCCAACCGCGCCCCGTTCGATCTGGCCGAAGCCGAGCAGGAACTGGTCGGCGGCTACCACACCGAATACTCCAGCTCGATGAAGCTCGGCCTGCTGCTGTTCAGCGAATACATTCACATGGTCACCGCCGGCGCCTTCTTCGCACTGCTGTTCCTCGGCGGCTGGCACCTGCCGTGGGTGGACCTGCTGCTCTACGGCCAGGCCCAGCCCGTCGAAACCGGCCTGCTCGGTCTGCTCCTCAAGGCAGGCATCTTCCTCGGCAAAGTCGCCGTGCTGATCGTGATCATGATGTGGGTGCGCTGGACCCTGCCGCGCATCCGATTCGATCAACTGATGCAACTGGCCTGGCGCAGCTTCATCCCGCTGACGCTGGCGATCCTGCTGCTCACCGGGACGATGGTCTTCCTGGGTCTGCGCGACTGGCTCTGGCTGGGCAATGCGGGGCTGGTGGTCGCCGTGCTGATCGTCCGGCCGCTGATCCCGTCCGGCCCGCCGACCAACCGCCGCGTCGCCTTCGCACGCTCGCGCTTCAGCAAGCCCGCCGCGGAATGATTTTCACCGCAGAGGCGCAGAGAAACGCTGAGGGCGCCGAGTCTTATTTGACGGGATTAACAGGATCGATTGCATGGGCTCTCTTCTAGAGCATCTTGCGTCATTAATGCCGGGCTTGTACGAGCCGCGCCCGTGAGGAAGGGGTCTGCACAACACCCGAACCCGGCGGGGCAGGTGCGGTCATTCGCCCGCGGGGCGCCCCATCTTCGCCCGAAGGGCAAGGTGGGTGGGTAGAAGATGCGACCCAGCCCACGTTGCGGAAGACCGCGAAAGTGGGGCGCCCGCGGATCAACGGCCCGACGACCGCTCCCTCACCGTCGCGGCTCGTTCGGACCGGACACAAACCATGCAAGACGCTCTATAGCCATCCAAAACATCCGGTTCCTGTCCAATTTTTCTTCGTGTCCTTTGCGCTGCTTTTCGTTCTTTGCAGTTAATACGAATTCCGCTTCTTGACGGGAACCGGCCTCAAATCGATGTCTGCCAGGATTTGCGCGATGCGCTCGCCCGTTTGACCGGCGCCGTAGGGATGGCGCAGTTTCGCGGTGTTCATTTTCAGGGCGCGACGCGATAACCGACACGGACGGATCAAGGCAAATTTTTCCTTGACATGAGTTTTCCAAAAGCGTATTTTCACCACCAATGAAGTTGGCATCAGATGTCCATTGTTTCGGCTTGACTACCCGAATCTCGAGCTTGCGGGCGATCGGGAATTAATAGGTCGAGTTTGGCGCCGAGGCCGCGACGTTTTGGGGAACCCAAGGGAGGGTGTTGGGTTGTCGATGCGGCAGAGCATCGCAACATTGGGTGATGGGTTCAATACGCTTAAGCCAGTGGGTGTTTTTCATTGGGGAATGCCATGCCTCGTATTTCTTACGTTACCGTCCGTGTTATCAATACGTCATTTTCACGGCTTAACTATCTGCTATCCGCGATCCTTGCCTTCCTGTCTTCCGCGCTGATCCAAGGCACTGGGACATTGATGCGCCGCTTGCGACCTTGCTTTGCCGTGGTTCGAATTCCACTGAAAGCGGCGAGAGCATCCGTGCGAAGACTCACTGAGTTGAGGATTAAGGCCAAGCCCAACGTGCATACCCAAGACAAACTGACCCTCCACGGCATGCCCCTGATCGATATACGAAAGGACAGTCAATTGTACGTGGGCAACAATGTGACCCTCAATTCCTCCAACCGCGGGTATCACCTGAACATGCATTCTCCCGTGAAATTGTTTGCCGATGCGCCCGGAGCGGAAATCCGCATCGGAGACAACACCCGAGTCCACGGAAGCACCATTCATGCGAAGAAATCCATCGTCATTGGAAAAAACTGCCTGATCGCGGGAAATTGCCATTTTATTGACACGAATGGACACGAATTGTCGTTTACGGACGTGGAAACTCGAATCCACACGAGGGACAAACCCAAGCCGATCGTCATTGAAGACAATGTCTGGATCTGCGCCAACTGCATGATTCTTCCGGGCGTCACCATCGGTTACGGCTCGGTGATCACAGCAAACAGTAGCGTGGTGAAAGATATTCCGCCGATGGTCCTCGCCGGTGGCAATCCCGCCAAAGTCATCAGGCGATACCAAGAAGACGAGGCGCCGGCTGACAGTACAGGTGCGGCATGATTGAGCCACAAAACCGCACCAACAAGGCATCGGCCTGCCGCTTCCCTTCGATCGACTCTGGGCAAGTGCGACCGACCGATGGCGCCCCCTACCCGGAAATTATCTTTGCGTCTTCTGCGCTTCTTTGCATACTTTGCAGTTAATACGAATTCCGCTTCTTGACGGGAACCGGCCTCAAATCGATGTCCGCCAAGATTTGCGCGATGCGCTCGCCCGTTTGACCGACGCCGTAGGGATGGCGCAGTTTCGCGGTGTTCATTTTCAGGGCGCAGGCGACAGCGCGGCGGACGTTCTGCACGCCGTAGGCGCAGTCGATCACGTTGCCCGGTTTTTCCCGGCCGTTCTGGCGCGGACCGATGTTCACGCACGGCGTTTTCAGCACCGCCGCTTCAATCAATCCCGCCGAGCTGTTGCCGACGATCACACCCGCTCCGACGAGCAATTCCAGAAACCGCTGGCGCGGCAGGTGGTCGACGATCCACGTCTTCGTCTGAGCAAGTGCGTGGTCAATTCCTGTTCTCCCCGGATCGGCGTTGGGCGCGAAGACGAGACGATCGTAACGGCGCGTGGCTGACAGCGTGGCCTTCATCCATCGACATTCCTCTGCATCCGTTCCCCCTACCGGATGTTGCATGACGATCAGTTGCGGCGCGTCCCCGGCCGGGACGATCTCCCGCAACCCGTCCACCGCGGGCGAGCCGACGTTGAACACGTGTGCGGCATGCTCGCCCATGCGGATCAACCGACGGCGGCTCCGCGCACTGGCGGCAAAATGCAAATGCGCCAGCTTGCTGATCGCATGGCGCATGGCTTCGTCGGCCACGCCCTCGGCCCGGTCCCCGCCGTGTATGTGCGCCAGTCGATACCCGCCGATCTGCGCCGCCGCGGCCGCGGCAAAGATTTCCACGCGATCGCCCAGCACCAGCACCACATCCGGTTGCAGCTGATCGAACACCCCGCCAAACGCCGGAACACCTCGCCCGAGCGCCGCCACATCCGCCGAGCGCCCCGTTTGCCCGCGCTTCTGCACCGGCACGCGCGCCGCGATTTCAAAACCCGCCCGTTTCACATCCCGCCAGGTGTTCTGAACCAGGTGCAGACCCGACACGACCGCACTCAACCGCAAACGACGGTGCGCAGCAATCGCCCGCATCACCGGCAGCAGAATGCCGAAGCCGGCGCGGCTGCCCGTGACGACAACAACATGTCGCTTCGCGCTTCCGCGCCTTCGTGCCTTTGTGACTTTCATACTTCCACATCTCCATCGTGGAGAAGATGATTCGCCTTCACATCGCGCTGTAGCGTCTTTCCGATTACCTCATGCAATTGCCCTGCCGAGATGCCCGTGCCGGGTCGTTTGACCGTGACATCGCCTGGCCCGATCACCTGTCCGGCCTGCAGATCGCGCACGGCGCAGACCGACTGGCGCGCCACGCGACGCACATCCCGTTCAATCGGTTTCACTTCATCGCGCGCGCCGCCCGACCGGGCGGTCTGCGCCTGCCGTGCCCGTTGTACGTATTCGGTAAATTGCGGCGGATCGAGACTGGCGGCATGGTCCGGCCCCGCTGCGGAGTGATCGTGCGTGACGTGTTTTTCCAGCACCGTCGCACCGCTCAGCACCGCCAGTGCGCCGGTCCATGGGGACGCCGTGTGATCGGAATAACCGATCGGGATGCGGCAGTCGGCAACCAGGGCGGCAAGTGCGCCCAGATCGGCCTGTTCCAGCGGCACGGGATACGCGCTGACGCAGTGCATCACGACCGTCGGCTGCTTGCCCCAACGACCGGTCAATTCTGCCGACCACTCGTCACGCCGCGATGCGCCGGTGGAGACGATCATCGGCTTGCCCAGCTCCGCCATGCGCGCGATCAACGGCCCGTTCACGCAATCCGGCGATGCGATCTTCACCGCATCCGGATCGAGCCGCCGCATGTCATCAAAGTTTTCCAGACTGAACGGCGTGACGATGAAGCCCAGCCCCAACTCGTGCGCCAGTTCCCCGACGCGCGCCATCTCATCCCTATCGAGCTGGAGCGCGCGCAGCATGGCATGCGGATCGCTCGCGGCGCTCTCCTGATATCCGGCCAGTTCCGCCTCGGCGCTGAGCAGCAGGTCGGGATCGAACAGTTGCAACTTCACCGCGTCGGCCCCGGCAGCGTGCGCTGCGCGCGTTAATTCGAGCGCACGCTCCACCGAGCCGTCGTGATTCACGCCGAGCTCGGCGATGATGTAGACCGGTTGATCCGGGTCGATGGCGCGATCGCCGATGACGACCGGCGGGCCCGAATCCTGCTGCCGCAGTTGCGCCTCGGCGATCTGCAAATCGACGGGTTCGTCCACGTCCACGACATCGCCGGGCCGGGTGACGATGGCGCGACGATCGGAGCCGAGGAAAGCATGGGGATTCGCGGGATCGACCTGCATCAATGCCGCGCGCGTCACGGCGATGATCCCGCCATCGAGCATGTAGACCGGGGGCAGGTCCTGCCGGCGGTCGACGGTGTTTTCGATGAACGGCTCCAGCACATCGCCGTTTTCCCCGCTCAACGTTTTCATCCAGTACGGATGCATCTTGCCGACCGGGCAGACCGACTGCACCGAATCGCAGCCGGTTTCGGTCAGTTTGGCCAGAGCGCGATCGATCAGGTCATCCGGGCGCGCGGGGACGTTGCCGTAGAGAATGACGAGACGATTGATTTTTGAATGTCGTTTTTCAAATTGCTCGACCGCATGACGCGCCGCGTCGGCGATGGTTGCGGTGTCGCCGGCCAACTCGGCGGGACGATCTGTCACGGCGACGCCCATCTCCCGTCCCACGGCGGCGATCGCTTCGCCATCGGTGCTGAGCGCGATGCGATCGATCACGCCGCGCAGTTGCGCCGCCTGCGCATGGGCAACGGCCCAGGCCACCATCGGCCGACCGGCAACGGCGGCGATGTTCTTGCCGGGCAGTCCCTTGCTGCCAGCCCGCGCGAGAATGAGGCAAAGTGTGCTCACGGTCGGTGCCACTCCCAACAATCAGCGCAGATTCCGGGATAGTTCCCCTCACGATGCTGCGCGTGTAACTCAATCAACTGCTGCCATAAGTCCGCCAGCGCCGTGTCACCGATGCGGCCGAGCGGTTCGCGGGCGAGCCAGTCCTGGTCGCAGCGCGGCACGAGGCCATCGCTGTGCACCGTCATGCGCCCGGCGATCTGGCGACATGCGAAACGGCGCGGCGGGGACATGTCCAGCACCGCCTGATCCTCCACCAGACCGCAGCCCGTGGTAAATCCATTCACCACGGCACACCCGGCAAAGTACGCCCACCGATCGACAAAAGCTTCAATCTCCGCGGCGTTGCGCTTCGTCTTGGTCATCGCCGGCGCCACCCACGGCAAACCCGCATCACCCGACTGGTCGCGCCCCCGCAGCAACCGCTCGATGTTTTTGCCGGCGGCGACCCAGCCGGCCCGCCCCATCGTCCGTTCGTAAGTCGCCTCGGAATCGGCGTTCAGATGAACGATCACCGCATCCAATGGCGCTTGCAGCAGCGCATCGAGAACGCTCGGCTCGACTTGCAGATCGGTATCGATCGCCACGCCCCAGATTCCCGCCTCGCGCGCCGCCTGCACCGCATTGCGCCAGCCATCGTGCAGCAGCGCATCGCCCAGCCCGCCGAATCGTACGGCAACATCCGGTGCGGCAGCCAGTTCCTCCAGCAACGGTCGCAGCGCATCGAGCGAAAGCGGACCTCGCGCGATGTCCAGCGCCTGTTGCGTGTGTATCGATCCGATGCTCGCCCGTGCGATGTTCAATTCAATCGTGACCTGCTGCGGCAGAGGGTACGGTTCGTCCCGCATGTGCCGGTGCATCAGAACCGCGGCATCGACGGCGGAAATCCGCGGATCGGATTGCAGGGCGACCTCGATGAGTCGCGCCCAGCGCGGCGCATCGCCGATCGCGCGGATCGGCGCATCGCGCAGCGCCGGTTCCACCTGCAGGCAGGAATGACGCTCCGCCGGATCGATCTGCGGATGGCGCGGATGGTAATCGAGCATCGCGCCGATGGAGCCGCCGTCGTCGGCAAGACGGGTCAGTATTTCACGGCTGAGGAGCATCCCCACAAAGCCCGGAGGCGCCGCGGTGAACAGGCACGGATGCTGCTGGGGCGCTTCGCGGAAGTTTGCGATCAACGCATCGCACCATGTCGGATCGACCAGCGGCCAGTCGGGCCCGACGATCAGCGCCGCCGCGGCGTTCTGTTGGAGCACGGCATCGCGCATGTTTGCGGCGCTGAGCAGTTCGTCGTAACAGGTCATGCCGCCCAATCCTCCGCGCCAGGCCGAGGGCGACCACTTGCGCGCCGCGATGCGCTGGGGGTGCTGGGCATCGAACACCGATTCAACGCGCTGCACCACCGCGTCGTGCCCCGCGGTATCGGGGTCGGCGTTGGTCAGCAAAACGATGCGGTCAAGTTGTTCGCAGCGGGCCAGTCGATCGAGCGTGTGATGCAGCGCCGAGCGCCCTGCCAACTCGGTGGTGTGGCAAGGCGGCAGGCCCGTGGCCGAGCGATGGACATCGAGCGGGATCACCGCGATCACGCGTGACGTATCGTCACTCATACCGCCACCCCCACCGGCCGATCGACCAGGCGCCGGGCGGCTTCGTCGAAGATATCCAGTGTTTCGGTGCAGGCCTCGTCCAGCCAGCGCACGTTTTCGGTATCGCGCTCGAGTTGGCGCTTCTGTTTTTCAAAGGGATCGGTCGGCTTGTCGACGCGCAGCGCGCGGTCGGCCTTGATGCGGTTGAGCGCGCCGACCTGGTTCAGCTCGTTCACCAGCGTAAACGCTTCGTTCAGTTCGGCCACCTGTTTCTGGTGCTTTTCCAGCTTTCGGAACAGCGCGGTCATGGCCTCCCGATCGCGCTGGCGCTCGATCATCCGGCGCAGGATCGGCTGGGCGTCCCGGCTTGCCCGGCGAAGACGGACCACCTGCGCGCGACGATCGGCCAGGTGGTCCGCCACGGCGTCGATCCACCCGGCATCCAGTTCGTCCGGCGGCAGCGGAATATCCGGAATCGGTTGCGTGGCGTAGCGGTGCATGGCTTCGGCCAGCGTCATGCGTTGCGTGTTCTGCTTGGGCAGACCGCCTTCGGTGGCGTCGATGATCGTCTGCGGGGCCTCGGCGAAATCGCGCTCGAACTGGCGCAGGTAGGTGAGCATCTGCTCGTCGGTGTAGATGGATCGGCCGTGGATGTCGTCCATGCGTTGCAGGTTGCCCTTCATGCGCGCGATGCGCTTCCACTCCATCATCTCCAGCGTGTTGAAGGGCGACAGTTGCGTGGCCCAGATATCGTGGATCGGCGTGCCGGGGCAGTAGTACAGCCCGTCGGTGAAGCCGAGGTCCTGGCCGATGAACACGATCGGATCGCAGCCCAGGTACTGCGCCAGGTAGAACGACAGGTGCGCCACGGTGGTGCCGGCGGTCAGCGCATCGCGCGGGCGCGCCAGCGAACCCAGCAGCAGATCGAGGAACCGGCTCTGCAACATGCGCACCGGCCCGGGGTAGTGATCGACAATCGCCCGGTTCGCCTTGGGCTCGGCGATGAGGGTGATGTCGTGCAATTCGTCGAGACCTTCGTAGAACCGGCGCGAGATTTCGTGGTAGTCCAGCGCGGTGACGAAGTCCGGTCGCACGCCGTGCGCCAGCAGCAGTTTCAGAACGGTCTGCACGGCGATCACCACGACGTTGGGCCGCACCGCCGGATCTTTCAGCAGCGCTACGTTTTTCGCCAGCGACGGCCCGGCGGCCACGCATACGGCCGGTCGGCCCGCGGCGAGATCGCGCAGTTCATCCAGCGCCGCGCCGGCGGCATACACGCCGAGGTTGTGCGCCTGGTTGCGGCAGGTGGCGGCGGCATTGACCAGCGTGGTGGCCAGGTTGGTCCGGCAAAAGGCGACGAAGTGGGTGAACTGCTCGGTGAAAGCGTTGAACGCATCCCCGCGCAGGCGGCGCGTCGGCGGGTGGGTGAGAATCTGAACGCCCTGGCTGATGGCCGCGACGTGGCGCTCGAGCCGGCGCGTCAGGCGCCCGCCGTCGACCTCCCCGGTGAACAGCGCCACGTTGCCGCGCCCCAGCCATGCCGTGCAATCCACCTGCTCCATGACGGCGCGGAGCACGGCGGGATCCGGCTCGTAAACGACTACCAGCGTATGATCGGCCGCACGCTCGACCAGCGCCGCGATGTGATAACCCAGCCCCACGCCGAGCATCACCAGCGTGGCGTGTTCTTTCGTGTCGGCGGCGTCGGCAAGTTTGCGCGCCTCTTCGAGCGGACGGTAAGCGCTGGCCAAGGCAATCGATCGCCCCGAACCGGGGACATCCATCGTCGCGGCCAGGGCGTTTTCCTGTTTCGCCGGGGCAAAGCGAACCGCCCCGGACGGCTCGATGCTCCGCAACCGCTCGGCCAATTCCTCATCGAACCGGGCCAGGGCGGACAGGTTGGCGTTCAGTTTTTTGTTCATCGGCGGCCTGGGAGCAAAGCGGTTACAATGCATACCGCGCGCAGCGTCTCCGTTGCGTTTCTTCAGGAATTATCGGAACTCCGGCCCCGGCGGCTTGAAACATGACTCTCTTGCAATACCTGCCCGACAGCAATTACACGACCTACCTGTTTCTGGAGAATCCGTGGATTCTCGCGGCCGTGCTGATCCTGTACGCAGCCGTCTTCGGCACGCTCGGCTGGCGATACCAACGGCGCGGCATGGCGATCACCGCCGCCGTGGCGCTGATGGCCGCGGTCGCCATCGTTATCGCCGCCAAGCTCATCGAGACCGGCCGGGAAACCGTTTGCCAGCGCACCACGGCACTGATCGAAGCCGCCACGTCCCCGTACGATCCGGACGTTCTGGCGGATTTGCTGAGCGAACAGGTGACCATGCAGGTCGCCGGCTCACCGACATTCTCTCAACGCGATGAATTGTTACGGCAGATCCAGCGCGTCGACAGCGCTTACGAGTTCACCGATTGGAAGATCCTGCTGCTGCGCATTGGATCGCAGTCGTCCGACCGCTGGCGCGTCAAGCTCAGCATCAACACGACGCTGCGCGGCGTCGGCGGCTCCATTTTTTCCGGCGGCCAGGGCCAGACCTTCAACACCAATTGGGAGCTGGACTGGGCGGCCGGGGCCGATGGCGTCTGGCGACTGGCGAACGTGAACTGGACGGGTTTCAGCGGCAGCGAGCCGTCCAAACGCCTGCTGCCCTGAAAGTCGGTATGATCGGGCGCAGGTCCGAATATGGAGTAACCCATGAATGCCTATCGCATGATCGTTGCCGTCCTGGCGGGCTCATTGATCGTGGCGGCTTCCGCCGGGGCTCAGAATGAAAAGCTCGACCTGCGCCCGCACTGGAAGCAGGGCCAGACCAGCGCGTACCGAGTCATCAGCGAGCGCAAACTGTCGGCGCAGATTACCGGGCCGATGGGCGACAACCAGAGCAGCGCGACGATGCGCGTGGAGGGCGAGGTGGCCTGGGAGGTGCTCGAAGCCAGTCCGGACGGCGGGGGCGTGGCGCGTCTGACCACACGCAAGATGCAATTCTCCATGACCAACGACAAGGGCCGGACCCTCACCGCCGACGAGCGCCGCGCCGATGAAGAGATCAAAGAGATGCGCAATCTGATCAAGGCCTACGTCGATACGCCGATCACGGCCCACATCGCCGCGGACGGTACGATCGAAAAACTCGAAGGCCTGGACGACATGCAATCGCGCGCCGGCGAACTGGGCGAATCCATCACCGAAAACGATCTCAAAGACATGGTCCGCGAAACCGTGCTGCTCAGCGGCGCCACGGACGCAATGCAAATGGGCGATTCCTGGAAACACGAATACCAAACGACCGTCACGGGAAAGGCCGAAGCCCAGGTCAAACTGCGGTACGAGCTGATGGGGGCTGAGGAAATCGCCGGCGTGCCCGTCGCGGCCGTCAGCGGACAAGGTGAAGTGAAAATCAAAAAGCCGGAGCTGCCCCCCCACGCCCGCTTCAAACAGACCGAAGGCGAGGAAAACTCGCAAACCTATTTCGACCTGACCCGGCACGAAGTCATCGGTCGCAATGTCGATACGGTGGTCGGCTTCCGCGTGGAAATATCACTCGGCGGCGAAACGATCACCCAGCAAACCACCATACACCTGAACGGACAGGTGCTGCGGATCGAGGAGAAATAGGAAGGCAGAAGGCACGAAG
Source organism: Phycisphaeraceae bacterium (assembly GCA_028282685.1). GTDB lineage: Bacteria > Planctomycetota > Phycisphaerae > Phycisphaerales > Zrk34 > JANQHK01. Next base: position 9,193 of record JANQHK010000019.1, on the reverse strand, counting down.
GCAAGGAGGCACAGAGGAGAAAAACTGCCAAGGGGACAGCATGTCCGAAATCAAAACCTATCGCGATCTCATTGCATGGCAAAAGTCGATGATGTTGGCGCAGCTTGTATATCAATGGTCAAGCCAACTACCCAAGGAAGAACAGTATGGTTTGATAAGCCAGATGCGTCGATCTGCTGTTTCCATCCCATCCAATATTGCCGAGGGCTATGCACGCCAAAGTACGATGGATTATGTGCGATTTCTGAAGATCGCACGCGGTTCGCTTGCAGAACTTTGTACGCAAATGGAGTTAGCCGTTAACTTAAACCTGGTTCAGAAAAATGACCAAGTCATCAGTTTGGCCCAGGAAACCGATCGGATATTACAAGGACTCATTCGAAGCTTATCCTGATCCCCACTTCGTGCCTCAATGCCTTTATGCCTTCCTTATCCCCACTCGGCACCACCAGGACCGGAAGACCGGCCCGGCGGATCACCCCCTGGCTGACGCTGCCCATCAGTAAATCGTGCAACTGGCCGTGCCCGTGCGAGCCCAGGACGATCATGTCGATCCCGCGGCGTTGCGCCTCCTCGCAGATCTTCGGTACGATCGGCCCCTCGACCATGACCGTTTCCACCGTACAGCCCCGCGATTGCAACTCCTCGGCCAGCGCGGCCAGACGTTCGCGCGCGTTCTTCAACTGATCGGCCAGCATCTCCCGGCTCATCTGCGGCACCGGCACATCCGCTGCCACCGCGAAGTCTTCCAGATAGCCCTGCGCCACGTGAATCAACACCACCTTCGCCCCGCAGGCGATGGCCAGGTTGCCCGCCAGGGTGGTGCTCTGATCGGTCACCCGGGAAAAATCCACCGGTACGAGAATCGCTTTCATCGCCAAGACTCCTGTCCAGGATGAACGCTTCCACTGCATTATTGATCGGCAATCTGCATAAGTACATCGGAAAATCGCCATGATCTTCCTTCGCAGACCGTTGCGCCGCGTCGACCAGGCGCTCCATCCCAGCCCTCCCGTCATTTCCGCGAAAGCGGGAATCCAGCGAAAGACAATATCAATCATTACTCACAAATCGAATCATACAAATCATCCCAATTGGGATTCTCCTTCTCAATCAATTGCAATTTCCATGCCCGGTTCCACTTCTTCAACTGCTTCTCCCGGATGATGGCACTTTCCATATCGCCGTGCAATTCATAATAGACGAGCATGTGAACGCCGTATTTTTTCGTGAATCCTTCAACGATATCGTTTTTGTGTTCCCAGACGCGCTTGACCGGATCGCCAGTCACCCCAATGTAAAGGGTTCCATTGCGCTGGCTCGCAAGAATATATACCGCTGGTTGTTTCATGAGTTTCTGGATTCCCACCTGCGTCCTTCGACTCGCTTCGCTCGCTACAGGACTTGCGGGAATGACGAACGTTCCCACTACCGATCAACCAATTAATCAGTCAACCGATTCACTCACCGCCGCACCAGCACCACCCAGTCCTTATCGTGTTCGTCGGGCGGGTTGCCCAGCTTCGCCTTGTCGCCGTCCCGCACCTGGCGCACCGTGCCGTTCAACAGTTTCCCGCCCCGCCGTGGGTTGTACCACCGCACCTTGTATGCCGCGCCGCCCACGACATCCGTCAGATCCAGTTCGCACGTGCCGCCCCGCGGCAGACAGACCACGTACACTTCGCCCGGCTTGGCGAAACAATATCGGTTGTTGTCATTGTTGGCATTGTCGACCCGCGCATTGGCGCTGATCATTTCCCAGAAGGGAATGTCGTTGTCCTTGAAAAACTGAAGCGCAAAGCGGCAGTAGTCCCACCAACGGTCGCGACTGCGGAAATCCTGCAACGTCAGATCGCAGTGCGCGTGTTCGTAGCCGAAGTACCATTCGTTGCCCCAGCCCCCGGCCAACAGCGTGCCCCAAAGCGCGTACCGCCGGGCATCTTCGTGCGAACGGCCCGCATCGTTGTCCGGGCGCACCGAACGCCGATGATCGCCCGGTTCATCGCACGCCACCGCCCACGGCTTGCCAGCCCGCTGCGATCGCTCCAGATAATCCAACACCCGCCGGTGCACCGTCTCGAAGTTCGGCCGATGCGTCTGCAACGAAAAACCGGTCAGCTTCGAGCCCGGTCCCAGCAGATCGTAATGCGGGACGTTCATGTTGTGAATCACGATGTGGTGATGGTACGGATCGTGATCGTGGAAATACTGCGCCCAGGATTTTTTCTGCTCCGTGGTCGCTTTGACAATTTCCTCGCCCAGGTTCCAATTCAGCGCCAGGTGATGGCCGAAGCGCGCAATCAATTCGCGGTAATAGAGCCGCCGCTCCGGGCCGAGACCCTCACCGCCGTCGAACAGCAGTTCGTTTTCGTTTTCCAGCGTCTTGAAGTGCAGGAACATACCCTTGCGCTGGGCGTGTTCGAGGACGATTTCCCACTGCGCCGTTTTGGACACGTCGATGCGCAGTCGATCTTCGGGCTTGTCGGAGAGATAAGGGAAGACGTTTTTGTCGTCGCCGCCGATGTTCATCGGGATGAAGGAAATGGAATTCAACCCCTCGGATGCCAGGTAATTGATCGCGCCGATCAGTCCCTTGCCCTTGCCGTATTTCCAGGTGGGATCGCCCGGCTGCCAATCGCGCACATGGGGCCGGTACGCCTTGCGACGGTTGCCGTGGTTGGGCGTGTTGTCGAAGTCTTCGTACGCCAGCAGGTTCTCCGGTGCGTCGGGGCCCTGTTTGAGGAAGTACGCGCCATTGCCGGCGAACTTGAGGTAATGTCCGCCAACGTATTGCAATCGGCCCTTGCCGCGGAAGTCGCGCGGATCGCAGGGGCGCGTGAAGGGTTGGATTTGAAACGTGCCACTTTGGCCATCGCAATGTTTCACCGGCTCGCCCTTCGCGTCGGTGATCGCCACGTGTTTACCCTTGACGAATGAGACCCGGTATTTCCATCGGCCCGGTTTGTCCGGCGAAAGATGCGCACGCCAGATAAAGCCCCCCGTCGCCGAGGTCTCCGCGGCATTGCCATCGGCCGCGAAGTAACCGGGAACACGATAGCTCGGAGAGCCCGATCCGTGCGTGAATGTCACCGTCATCCGGTAATCGGTGAACGGATTGACTTCGTCGGTTTCATCGGCCTGCGCACCGATCAGTCCGACCGTCACCTTGTGCCACTGCTTCAACTCACCTTCCACCCAAACCACCCGGATTGGCTCCGTCGCCGGCGCCTGTGCGATAACCAGCAAACCCAATATCCATGCGATGCGGTATTTCATGGCGCCCTTCCTTCTTTGTGCTTTTGTGCCTTGGTGGTTCATTCTACCCTCAGCCGTCTTCTGACATGCTAATAGGACGCCGGACGCCGTGCCCGTCTTGTCAATTTCAGGTCGGCGGGATATCCTCGGTTTCCCTTGTTGGAGCCATGCATGGCGATTCCCCCGCTCGATCTCAAAAGTGAACACGCCCCGATCCGCGACGCGTTGATGGCTGCGCTGGGCGGCGTGATGGACAGTTGCGCTTTCTGTCTCGGCCCGGCGGTGGAAACCTTCGAGCAGGCGATGGCGGACCATTGCGGCACGAAGCACGCCATCGGCGTCTCGTCCGGCACCGACGCCCTGCTTGTCGCCCTCATGGCCAAGTGCATCGGGCCCGGCGACCAGGTCATCTGTCCCGCGTTCACCTTTTTCGCCACCGCCGGGTCGATCTGGCGCACCGGGGCCAGGCCCGTCTTCGTCGATATCGAGCCGGACACCTACAACATCGACCCGCAGAAAATCGAAGCGGCCATCACCGAGCAGACGCGCGCGATCATGCCCGTCCACCTGTTCGGCCAGTGCGCGGATATGAATGCGATCACCGACATCGCCCGCCGTCACAACCTGGCGATCATCGAAGACGCCGCCCAGGCCACCGGCGCCAAGGATCACGAGCGCCCGGCCGGGGCGATCGGCGACCTCGGCTGCCTCAGCTTCTACCCGACCAAAAACCTCGGCGGGCTCGGCGAAGGCGGTATGATCCTCACGAACGATGACGATCTTGCCCGGACCTGCCGTTACCTGCGCAACCACGGACAGGTCGACACCTACCGCCACACCATGATCGGCGGCAACTTCCGCCTGCACGGCTTCCAGGGCGCGGTGCTGAACGTCAAACTCCAACATGCCGACGAATACATCGCCAGCCGCCGACGCCTGGCCGCACGCTACATCGAAAAACTTGGTGACTTGCCGATCACGCTGCCCGCCACCGCGGAAGGGCAGTTCCACACCTACAACCAGTTCACGCTGCGCATCGGTGATGGGCGGCGCGATGCGCTGAGCGAACATCTCAAAGCCAAATCGATCGGCAACCGCATTTACTATCCACTGCCTTTGCACCTGCAACCCTGCTTTGAATCGCTCGGTTACACCGAAGGCGACCTGCCCGAATCCGAACGCGCCAGTAAACAAGTGCTGTCGATCTCGATCTTCCCGCAAATGACCGACGCCCAGCAGGACGAAGTGGTCGCCGCCGTGCGGGAGTTCTTTGGTTAATTGGTTGGCTGGTTGATCGGTGAATCGGTTGATCGATTAATTGGTGAATTGGATTGTTTAGCCGCGGCCCCACGGGGAGCGCGTTCAGCCGCCGCGTCTTCAGTCATTCCTGCGCTGTTTGTAGATTGTAGGTCCGGCTGTGCCGGATACCCGTCATTCCCGCAAGTCCTGAGCGAGCGAAGCGAAGGGCGCAGGTGGAAATCCAGTTCCCCGTCATTCCCGCGCAGGCGGGAATCCAGTTCCGTAGTAATCAATCACATTTTGCGCGGGTCTGCCGGCGGCCGACCCGTGGCGCCCCCGGCTCACTGATTCACCGTGCCCCGCCCGATATCCCGGGTTTCGTCCTCGCGGACTCGTCCTCAACTTCGGGCTTGACTTCATATATCACACATCACACATCTTGTTCCCCTGGTGTGCTAAGCCGCAAGCGGCTGAACACTGAACCCTAATACCGATCAATCGAATCGCACATGCCTTCGTCGGCGGAGTGGCGTTCGAGGCGGTCGGTGACGGCAGCTTCATCGTCGCCGAGTTTCGCAGCGGCGCCCACTTTGGCCGGGCCGATCAGCTCGCAGCAGTCGGTCACCTGCAAAATCCCGGCGACCTGTTGCGGCAGGATAGACGAGGCCTGCACGTTCAACCCCGCCTGGAGCGTGACCACGCGCCCCGATTCGTATACCTCGAAGTAGACCTTCGATTCCCCGGACGTCTGCCGCAGGACGCTTTTGAGCCGGCTCAGTTCGCCGTTGATCCGGCGCGGCTTGCCGTGCGCATCGTGTTCGGTCAAACGAATCTTCACCGCGCGCGTCAGGTGTTGCTCGGCTTCGTCCATCGGCGCCACCTTCTCGATGATGATGTTCGGTTCCTCGCGCCGACGGTCGACCTTGCCGATGATGAACACCATCTGCTCTTCCACGAGCAGGTGGGCGAACTCGCTGAACGTGCGCGGGAAGGCGACGGCGTCGATCGCCCCGGTCAGGTCTTCCAGCGTCAGGATGGCCATCTTCTCCTGCTTGGCGCGCGTGAGGGTGTAACGGACGCGCGCGATCATGCCCCCGAGCACCACCTCCACATCGGCGCGCAGCGCGTTGGCCTGCTTGATCGTGCTGGAGCTGAAGCGCTCCATCGCGGCGCGATGGCGATCCAGCGGATGGCTGGAGACGAAAAAGCCCAGCACCTGTTTTTCGTGCGACAGCGTGGCGGCGGTGTCCCATGCGGGGATGTTGGGAAGTTGGGGATCGTCCGTCGAAGCATCCTGACCTGAGTCGCTGCGCTGCTCAGGTTCGGCCTGGGCGGCGATCGCACCGAACAGGAAATCGTCACTGGTGCGCAGCTCCGCTTCCTGCGCGCCGCGCTGCATGGCGGATTCGACGGCAGCCGACATCGCGGCGCGCTGTTCCGTGCCGTGCAGCGCGTCGAACGCTCCGCACTTGATCAGCGCTTCCAGCACGCCCTTGTTCACCACGCCGGCCGGGATGCGCTCGCAGAAATCGAACAGCGAACGGAACGGCCCGCTTTCTTCGCGCACCTTGCAGATCGCCTGCACCACCTTCCCGCCCACGCCCTTGACCGCGCCCAGACCGAAGCGGATGTGGCCGTGGTCGGCATCGTGCGGCTCGCCGTCGTCGTACACCACCGAAAAATGTTTGTAGCTGCGGTTGATGTCGGGCGGGCGCACGTCCGCCCCCACGCGCCCGCCGGGGAAGCGCACCTTGCGGCATTCGTCGATGTATTCCACCACCTTGTCGGTGTTGCCCGATTCGTACGTCAGCAGCGCCGCCATGTACTGCACGGGGAAATACGTCTTCAGGTACGCCGTCTGGTACGCCACGATCGCGTAGCCCGTCGAGTGCGACTTGTTGAATCCGTACCCGGCGAATTTCAGGATCAGGTCGAACAGATCGACGGCCTGGCCCTCGCTCAGCCCCTTCGATACCGCGCCTTCGATGAACTTGGTGCGGTTGGAATCGATCACGTCCGATTTCTTCTTGCTGATCGCCTTGATCAGCGTGTACGCGGCGCGCAGCGGTATGCCGCCCAGCTCGTGCACGATCTGCATCACCTGTTCCTGATAGACCATGATGCCGTGCGTCTCTTCGGTGAAGCGGTCGACGATATCGTGCACTGTCGGCACGGTCTGGCGTCTGTGTTTGCGATCGTTGTAGTCCGGGATCAGGTCCATCGGGCCGGGTCGGAACAGCGCATTGGCGGCGATCAGATCTTCCAGGCGGTCCGGCTTCATCGCCATCAGCAGGTTGCGCATGCCGCCGGATTCAAACTGGAACACGCCGGCCGTCTCGCCGTTGCGGAACAGTTCAAACACATTCGCATCGTCGTAGTGCAGCCGCTCCAGGTCGAGCGGATCGGGTTGCATGCCGGGGGAGGCGTCGCCTTGTTCCCGAGCGCCGGGCTTGAAGGTGTTGCGCTGCGTATCCTTGTCCAGCGTCGCTTCCACCAAATCCTTGCAGCGCTGGATGATGCTCAACGTCCGCAACCCCAGAAAATCCATCTTCAACAGGCCCACCTTCTCGCAGGTCGGCCCGTCCCATTGCGTGATCACTTCATCGGTTCCGCCCGGTCGATACAGCGGTACGATGTTGTCCAGCGGTTCGGTCGCCAGCACCACCCCCGCCGCATGCACCGAGGCATGGCGCGTCAGCCCCTCCAGCCGTCGGCCCAGGTCGATCATGCGCTTCGTCTGCGGGTCCGCATCGTACTCCTTCTTCAGATCCGGCTCGCGCTGCAGCGCGGTGTCCAGCGTCATGCCCAGGTCGTTGGGAATCAGCTTGGCGATGCGATCCACCTCCGGCAGCGGTACGTTCAACACGCGCCCCACGTCGCGGATCACCGCCTTCGCCTTGAGCGTGCCGAACGTGATGATCTGCGCCACGTGGCCGTACTTCCGACGCACGTAATCGATCACCGCGGCGCGGCCGTCCTGGCAGATGTCGATATCGATATCGGGGTACTCGCTGCGATCCGGATCGGTGAACCGCTCGAACAGCAAGCCGTAATGCACCGGACAGGCGTTCGACAGCCCCAGGCAATACCCGACCATCGTGCCCACGCCCGAACCGCGCGCGTTCGAGGGGATCCCCTGCGAGCGCGCATAGTTCACGAAATCCCAGACGATCAGGAAATACGCTGAAATCGCCTTGTCGGCCAGCACCTGCAACTCGCGGTCGAGCCGGGCGCGTATTTCGTCGGTAACGCCGTTCGGTCCGTACCGCCAGACCGCCCCGGCCTCGGTCAGATCGCGCAGCGCCTCGTCGCACAACGCCTTCAACTCGTCCGACGATTCGTGATCGCGCTGGCTGTCGAACGGAAGCAACTGAATGTGCGAGCAAAATTCCTGGTACCACGCCGTCGAACCCACCGGATGATCGCAGCGGAAGTTCAAGACCTTTTCCGCCGCCGTCTTGCCCTTCAGCTTCGCCACCTTGTCGTCGATATCGAACTTCACCACCGGCGCATGATTGGTCGAGAAGTCCAACCCCACGTCACACCGCTCGGCAATCGCCACCGTGTTCGCCAGCGCTTCCCTGCCCGCGCCGTCGGCGTAGTCGGCGAACTGGGCGTCCATCTCCGCCGGGCTCTTCACGTACAAATCCGGCGGATACTTCATGCGGTTGTCATCGTTGACCAGCTTGCCCGTCGATATGCACACCAGCGCATCGTGCGCCTCGTGATCGTCGGCGCCCAGAAAGTGCGCATCGTTATCGCACACCAGCGGGATACCCAACTCCCGCGCAATCCGAATCAGATACGGATTGATCGCCTCCTGCTCGTCCTGCCCGCGTTGCAGCTCGACGTAAAACCGCGGTTCGCCCGCAGCGTTCGTCCCGAACGTCCGCCGATGCCACTGCGCTTCCTCCACCGCGCGCCGGTAATCGGCCTCGGCCTGCGTGCGGTGATAAGTCAGCAGCAACCGCGCCAGCGATGAACCCAAGTGCCCGTTGATCGCGATCAACCCCTCAGCATGCTCGCTCAGCGTGCTCTTGTCCATGCGCGGCTTGTAGTAGAAGCCGTTGAGATATGCATCGCTGCTGAGTTTGAGCAGGTTGGCCCAGCCGGTGTTGTCCTCGGCCAGCAGGACCAGGTGATCCCCGCCGTCGGACTGGCCGGTGTAAGTGCGGTCCCGACGATCGCCCGCCGCCACGTACGCCTCGATCCCCAGGATCGGCTTGACCCCGACCTCTTTCGCCTTGCGATAAAACTCCACCGCCCCGTGCAGGTTGCCGTGGTCGGTCAGCGCCACCGCCTCCATGCCTAACTCCTGAACGCGGCGGACCAGAGCGTCGATCCGATTCGCCCCGTCGAGCAGGGAATACTGGCTGTGCAAATGCAGATGAACGAACTGAGACGAACTGTCCTGGGCCATCCGTGGCAACTCCTGCCAATGGTAAATCGACCTGAACTGACGACCAAACGCCGCCCCACCCAGTCTACCCTGACACGCCACCCCCCGGTACCCGTATGCATACCTAACAAATAAAATAAATCCCACCACCCCCCACGCCCCGCCGTTTACGGCGGGGTTACCGGCACGGCGGGGTTATCTTGTTCCCCCGGTTATTCTGTCACCCCCGCGCCATCTCTGTGCGCACCGCAGGGCGCCGGATTCACTGCCGAAAACAAAAAATCGAAAATAATTTCTTCT
>JANQHK010000018.1 GCA_028282685.1 Phycisphaeraceae bacterium | reverse complement strand
GCACCGTCGATATCGACACCGCTTCCGCCATCACCGAAGGCCGGAAGTTCCTCGAAGTCATCGTCGCTCCCGATTACGACGACGACGCCCTGGAACTGTTGCAGGAGCGCTGGAAAAACGTCCGCATCCTCGCCACCGGCGACCTGCCCGCTCCCGCCGACCGCCAGCCCACCCAGATGGACGCCAAGCGCATCACCGGCGGACTGCTCATCCAGCAGCGCGATCTGGCCCCGTTCGATCCTGAAAAATGGGAACACAAAGCCGGTCCCGAGCCCGATGCCGATCTGTTGGGCGAAATGGTCACCGCCATGGTCGCCGTCAAACACCTCAAGTCCAACGCCGTCTGCCTCGTGAAAGACAACGCGCTGGTCGGTGCCGGTGCGGGCCAGATGGATCGCCTGGCTTCCTGCCGCATCGCCATCGAGAAAGCCGGCGACCGCTCGCAGGGCGCCGTGGCCGGGTCCGATGCCTTCTTCCCCTTCCGCGACGGCCCCGATCAACTGATCGCCGCGGGCGTCAAAGCCATCGTCCAGCCCGGCGGCTCCAAGCGCGACGACGAAACCATCGCCGCCTGCAACGAAGCGAACACCACACTCGTCTTCACCGGCACCCGCCACTTCCGCCATTGATCCATTGTCGATTTCGGATTTGTGAATTGAATTTTGTTACCACGCCCCGCCCTTCAGGGCGGGGATATTCTTTTTGTCATACCCGCCCACACGGTTCGTAGGGTGACACCCTGTTGACCGATCAACCGATCAACCGATCAACGGATCAACGGATCCACCGATTAACTGATCTACGGTTCCGCTTCTTGCCGACCTTACCCATTGCGCCTGTTTTTAAGGCGTAAATCCCTTAACAATAAACACATGGTTCCCATGCGCGATGCTCGTGCATCGGATTGCTACCGATTGCCGATGGGGCTACAATCCGGCGACTTACCGACCGGATGACGGCCTGCGGGAGGGGGGAAACTGGAGGCGTGATGATCGTCCACAGTTCCGGACTCAACGCCAACGTGCTCGTGCTCAACCGCTTGTTCATGGCGGTGCGCGTTATCAGTGCCCGACGGGCCTTCATGTTACTGCTCAAGCAGGCCGCGGAAGTCATCAGCTTCGAGGACGGCCAGTACGCCAGCTACGATTTCGATTCGTGGACGGAACTGAGCCAGTACCGCGATCAGTTCGCCGAGCATTACGACTGGGTGCGCACCGTGCGCACGCAGATCGCCGTGCCCAAGATCATCCGCCTGCTCGGTTACGACCGCTTGCCCGCGCAGTCGGTCAAGCTCAACCGGCGAAACCTTTACGCCCGCGATCACAACACCTGCCAGTACTGCGGCGATCGCTTTCCGACCAGCGAATTGACGATCGACCACATCGTCCCGCGCAGCCAGGGCGGAGGAAGCGCCTGGGAAAACCTCGTCTGCTGCTGCGTCGCCTGCAACAGCAAGAAGGGCGGCCGCACACCAAAGCAGGCCCACATGAAGCTGGTCCGCAAACCCGTCAAGCCCCGCCGCAATCCCGTCATCTCCCTGCGACTCGGCTCCGACAAATACGCCTGCTGGCAGGCCTTCCTTGACAATGCCTACTGGACCGTTGAACTGAAGTAATCCCCGGGCGTTGCGCTCGCCCGTTTTTTACCGATCCGATCCAATGATACTGCGCTGCCTGATTCCAAAGTGGACCGTTGCCATCGGGTCGCTGCTCGCGGCTTCGACGGCGATCTGGATTACCTGTTGCGCGCAGCCCGATCAACCCCGGGCGCGGATCGAGCCGGTCGCGCCCCCGCCGTCCACACCCGCCCCCACCCCCACCGACATGACGTGGGCGGACCAGGTCAAGCCGTTCGACTTCGGTCGGCCCGACGCGGTGTTGCTGTTCACCGGCGGCATCGGCGGCCAATTCGAGCCCTGCGACTGCCCCGGGGCGATGCGCGGCGGGTTGTCGCGCCTCAGTTCGCTCGTCCGGGCCTACCGGGCGCGATTCGCACACACGTTCCTGGTCGACACCGGCGACGCCATGCGCAACGGCATGCCCGGCGATCCGGTCAACGAACACATCCTCCGCGCGTTCAAACAGATCGGATACGATGCCGTGGCGCTCGGCGTCAACGAGTGGTCTTTGCCAAAGAAGGAACGGAATGCCGCCACGCGCGCCGTCAAGCTGCATTATCTCGTCCCCTTGATCTCCCCGTCGTCATCGGCGCCGTCCCACGGCCAAGGGTCCGTCAGTTTTGAATTCGGCTCGGAGAAAGTCTCCATCGTTTCGCTCTTGAGCCCCGAAGCATTCAAGACGTTTCATGAATCCGCCGGGCATGCCCCTCCGGATTTCGCGTTCTCAACCTTTCGCGATCCATTCGAGCGCATGCGCAAAGAAGGGCACTTTGCCGTTCTTCTTGCCGATGCGCTGCCGACGGGCGCCGACAGCAAGTGGATCGATCTCTGGCTGCGCACCGGCGCCAAAGACAACGCCACCGCGCTCCACCGCGAGTCGGGCGTTCCGACGGCGGGCATCGGTCGACGATCCGGCGTGGCGGTCGTCGCGCTCAAGCGCCAGGCGAATGGCGAGACCGCCATCGCGTATCGATTGGAATGGCTGGACGAGCGTTGGCCGCGCGACCCGCGTTTGCTGGAAAGTTATAAGCAATACACCCATGACGCCTGGGAACATTACGTCCGGCAGGAACGTCAGCCCGGGCCGAACTACGTCAACTCCATGCGCTGCTTCGAGTGCCACCAGCAGATTTACCGGGCCTGGCTGAAAACCAAGCACGCCCGCGCCTATACCGCCCTGGTCGAAGCCCGACGCGATGGCGATGCCAACTGTCTGGTCTGCCACACCACCGGATTCGGCACGCAACACGGTTTCTTCTCTGTCGAGCGCACGCCCGGCCTCGTTGCCGTCCACTGCCAGTCCTGCCACGTCCTCGATCCGACGACGCACCGGGCCAATCCCGGCAAACTCCCCAAGGTGCGCATCGAAACCTGCCAGAAGTGCCACACCAGCGAAACCGATCCGCATTGGGATACCGAAAAGCGCTTCGCCGCCATCCGCTGCCCCGCACATTAGCCCATCAACCACCCCCCGCCCCCACGCCCCGCCGTTTACGGCGAGGTTACCGGCACCGCGGGGTTATCCAGCTCCCCGCGCCAACCAAACAACCCTCGCGCCTCCCAAGCCCCGCCGTTTACGGCGGGGTTGTCCTGCCCCCCGCGCCCACCAAACAACCCCGCCCCGCGGTTCGCGCGGCCGACATACTTTTCCACGCCCCGCCGTTTACGGCGGGGTTACCGGCACCGCGGGGTTACGGTACCCCGGGCTTGACCGGGGGAATCTGTTCTGTTCCCCCGGTTATTCTGTCACCCCCGCGCCATCTCTGTGCGCACCGCAGGGCGCCGGATTCACTGCCGAAAACAAAAAATCGAAAATAATTTCTTCT
>JANQHK010000014.1 GCA_028282685.1 Phycisphaeraceae bacterium | reverse complement strand
GGAAGAACAAAACGCTTGGCTTCGCTGCGCTGCAGAGACGCGTTTTGTTCTTCCTTCCGGGTGTGTCTGGTGGTATTCACCTCCATTCGGCAATGTAATCTCCAAAATGCGAACTGCTTGTTGGTTGGCTATAGACAATTTCGTCGGAGGGCTCGTCGCCCTCCGTCCATAATGAGAATTGCTACACCGACCGCCGATTTCTACCGGTTAAGACGTGCCCGCGATGGTCGTCTCGGTGTCCATTCATTCGTCTTGTGTGAGGAACCGGGTCGTAAACGCAGCTTCCACATCCAGCGGAGTCGAAAGTACGGTGTAATCCACCAACATGTCGTGGAGTGCCTGCCACTGCTCAACTGTCTGCCAACCGAGGCCGTGTTCGGCCGTGACCGCCGATTCGGCATCTGCAAACTCCGCATCCAACATAAACCGCATGTGCGCCCGGTCCGCACCCCCCCCGGCATACTTCATCACAATTTCCACGGCTTCATCTCGGTTGTCCTTTGCGAAGGTAATACCATGCATCGCGGCGTCAAGGAACTTTCCGAGCATCTCCGGATTCTCTGCAATTGTTGCTTCGCTCGAAACATACGCCAGCCCCAGCGTCGGTACGCCCCAATCGGCAGCATCCCACAGATTCAGTTCGTATCCCCAGCCGCGAATCATGTTCGGTTCGTTCGACTTAAAAACGGGATAGACGTCTACGCGCCCTTCCGATAGCACGCGCGGATCAAAGCCTACGTTGACCAGTTCAACGTCCTTCTCGTCCAGGCCGGCCGCCTCAAGGATAGCAAAGAGGTCAGGGGGCGGTGTGCCCTTGAACCCGATGGTCCGCCCCGCCCAGTCCGCGGGTGTATCGATGCCCGAATCAGCCAGTGCCACAAAGGCCTGTTGACCCCGTTGCCCAATAAGCGCCAAAGAGACCAGCGGCAAACCGGGGTCCGCGCGCCGCCTGAGCAAAACGGCTGCATCCTGCGTCGTCACCTCGATTTCTCCCAGCGTCAGGAGTTGCAAATGCTCGCCGCCACCGGCCGAATGCTCGATCGATACATCCAGACCTGCGGCCGCAAAGAACCCCATCTCCTCTGCCACGTAGACTCCCACAAAAGGGAGGTTCGCCTGTGGCATAAAGCCCGCCATGAAGGTCATCTTCTGCAGTTCATCCGAATCTGCCGCGCGACACCCCACCGTCCAAAGTCCAATTACCATTACAACAAGAGCCGCCGTGATCGACTTCAGTTTCATTTTATTTCAGTTCCTACGGAGTCGTTTTGTAACCCGCGGTTTTTCTCCATGTGCTGCCAAAAAAGCGCCCGCCCTTCCACCACCACCACAAGTTGGTAGACGGCCGTGCTTAGTACAGTGAGCACAAAGACCGCCGCAAAGAGCGCGGGCATATTCAGATTGGTGTACGCCAGCCACATGTTGCGCCCCAGACCGCTGGATGCTCCCATCCACTCCGCTACGACTGCGCCGATCATAGCCAGCGGCGCGACAACCCGCAGAGCTGCAAATAAGAACGGCCGTGCCCCCGGCCACCGCACATGCACGAATGTCTCCTGCGGCGAGGCGTCCAAGGACCGCATCAAATCGAGGATGGCCGGGTCTGCTGCGCGAAATCCGGTAAGCGTATTGATCAACACGGGAAAAAACGTGAGCAGCGCCGTCACGATCACTTTGGGCGCGGGGCCAAACCCCAGCCAGATGGTCAGAATGGGAGCAATAGCAATTATGGGAGTCGATTTGATCAGCAGCGCCAGCGACATGATACCCTGCTCCAGCCGCTGCCAAAAATTGATCAACACTGCCAGAACAATGCCGACGGCCGTTCCCAACAGTAGCCCGCCCAGCGCCTCGGCCAGCGTTACAAGCCCCGCGCCCCACAAGGACCACCAATGCCCAAGCAAATAGCGCACAATTGCCGAAGGTGCAGGCATGAGGTAGGCGGGCGTTTTTGTGAGGAATACGGCCGTTTCCCATATGGCCATTGCCCCCAGGACGATGCCGACCCCTACCAGCTTGTCACCATTGACCCGGATGTTCTTTGCACCATTCCGTATCCGTCCGCGTCCAATCTGTTCGTACACCTCAACCGTCATGAACCAGCTCCCTGCAAAGAGGTACGCACCTGCCGCAACACCACCTGGAACGCCTCACACGTGTCGTCGCGCCTGCGCGCCAGCGATACATGTACGTCCCCCACGATCCGGCCCGGACGCGGCGACAGCACAATGATGCGGTCCGACAGGCGCACCGCCTCCGCCAAGTTGTGCGTCACCCACAGCACCGTTGGATGAAATTGCTGCCACAAGGCCAGCAGTTCGTTCGTCAAAGACTCCCGCGTCAGCTCATCCAGCGAGGCGAACGGCTCATCCATCAGCCACAGCGACGCGCCAACGGCGAGAGTCCGTGCCAAGGCCACGCGCTGCTGCATACCACCCGACAGGGTGTGTGGATAGGCTGCGGCGAACTCCTGCAGGTTCACCAATTTCAGCATATCCTGCGCCCCAATCCCGTCCGTCCCGTTTGTCCGTCGATTCACTTGACGCGGCAGTTGCACGTTTTCGAGCACCGTACGCCACGGTAATAGCGCCGCCTGTTGCGACATCCAGCCGATTTGCTTGGCTTTACGCAGAGAAGACGGCCGCTTTCCTGCGATCCTCACCTCGCCCCGCGCCGGCATTTGCAGCCCCGCCACCAGTTGCAGCAACGTCGATTTGCCGCAACCGCTGCCCCCGACAATACTCACGAAACTCCCCGGTGCAATCGTCAAATCGATTTCCCGAAGCGCTGTCAGCCGTGATGGGTAGGCCGGAAATTCTTGCCAAACATCGGTGAGCTGCACGTCAATCGTTGGAGACATCGCCGCTCCCAAGACCTTGCCGGCCCGACATGCGTAACGGTCGTATTCGCACCGCTTCCCAATTTTCCGACTCCATCAACTTCACCTGCGATTCCGCGCCGCGCCCCAGATAGCGTAGCGCCAGGCGTCTCCGCAACGCATTTATGCCACCGGGAATTTCAGTATTCCCCACAAACTCGGCCGTGCCCACGATAAAGGCGCGGCGCAGCGGGGACCACGGTTCGTCCACCGTCAGCGACACCCGCCGGCTGTCGCGCACATAGCTTTTCCACTGAGCGCCGGGGGATGCCGTCAACCAGACAAAGGTGCCGTCCCATTCGTACCACAGCGGCAACACATGCGGCGTACCGTCCCGGCGCACACACGCCAGCTTTGCGCCCCAGGGTTTCTGCAGGAATTGCGTCAATTCCGTCTCGTCCAACATTCGGTTCGGCCCAATTGACTCGCCTTGCGCCCAGCCGTACGGCTGGTACACCGGCGCACCGATGCGGAACGAGAGTCTGGCCGCCGATTGTTGCAGGTGATTTTGGACGTGTACCAGATTGGCCGGGCAGCTTTCGAATTGCGGGAGGCACACCATCAGCGCCGCCACCGGCCTGATACCGTCGGCGCAAATCGGGGAAGCGATCTCCACCGTATTGGGGGTATCGACCCGCGCAATGCCGTTGACACGGATTTGGTTCAGGGTTTCATGACTCACGTTCTCCCAATTTTTCGCAGATTCGGCGAGGTCTTTCGGGGACAGTCCCGCGAGCAAGACGTGACCGTCGGAACCGGCCGTTGCCAACCGACGCTCTCCCACACGAAATACCACCTGTACTCGCCCGGTCCCTTTTCGCTGTGAAATCACTACAGCGTCCGCGGCTTCCAAACGACTCAACACGACCGATTCCGTCATATCATCCAACTCGAGGTCCGTTTGAAACGCGTCAATAAGCGCGGCCATGCCGTCCGATGTACCGGATGAGAGAGACCTCACCGCCTGTCCCAAGGCGTACTTGCCACGATCGTCTTGCTGCGTTACGTAGTCCCGCGCTTTCAAGGTGTTCAGCAACGCAAACAGCGCACTGCGCGGAAAATCGAGGTGGGTCAACAGCTCGCTTGCCGTCAAGCCGTCGGGGGCTTTGGCGAGGGCTTCCAGAATGTTGAGCGTCCGTTCCGCCGCCGGAACCTGTTTTGAGTAGGTCATGGCCTTATCAGTCTACTATACCAAATCATAATCCACTATAGGAGACTACTACAACGGCACAAACGACGGTAGTATGGATTCGGAAAGGACGTGTGATGGTAAAAGATGACAATGAAGCGCTGAGGGTGATTTTGAATAGACGTTCCATCCGGAACTACACCGGCCGCCCCCTAGACCACGCGTCTATCGAACGTATCCTTGAAGCCGGATTGAGTGCTCCATCCGCTCACGACTCACGTCCCTGGCACGTCGGGGTGGTGAGGAGCGAAGAGAAAAAAAATGACTTGATACGTGTTTTGCACACATCCTATATGGGAGATATGAAACGCCACGGTTTCTCCGAGGAGACGATCCGTCGGAAACTGGAACGGTCGTATGATATATATTCCAGCGCAGATACCATTATCGTTCTGTTCGGCAAGACCGACCTTCCGAGAAACAAACTGGCGGGATCATTTGAACAAGAGCGGATAATGGTCATTCAAAGTGTCGCGGCCGCGGCGACGCAGATGTGGATCGCAACGGAGAGTCTGGGTCTTTCAATGTGCTGGTTCTCGGCTCCGCTGTTTTGTGCGAACGCCGTTCTTGACTTCTTTGGATTGGGTACGAAATGGCAGCCTTTGTGTCTCCTCACAGTGGGAAAAGCGGGCGAGGCCCCAAAAGCAAAGAAGGGCTTCGCTATGAGTGAGTACGTTACATTTCTGTAAGGGTACTCTCTCCAAACAGAGGTCGTAGATCTGCACATAG
This sequence comes from Phycisphaeraceae bacterium, assembly GCA_028282685.1. Taxonomy (GTDB): domain Bacteria; phylum Planctomycetota; class Phycisphaerae; order Phycisphaerales; family Zrk34; genus JANQHK01. The sequence continues at coordinate 641 of JANQHK010000014.1, read as the reverse complement.
ACACCGGTGACATTTTTGCTTCGCCTCAGGCGATGTGGGTATAACCGCCGAGCTTGCGTCCGCTACAGCGCTCCCTGAGACGCCCGCCATGATCACGCTCACGACGATAGATACGTAGGCGAGGCCGGCTCGATATCGACCCACGAAGAAATCGGCGAAGTCGGCCAGCTTCCGGGTAATCCCCGAGTGATTCATGAGATTCCCCGCAAGAATGAAGAAGGGGATCGCTACAAGGGTTTGCGAATTGACGCCGCCGACCATCTGCGACGCTACAAGACGAAACGAGCCCTGACCGATAACCAGAATGTACATCACGGGACTGGCAAACAACTGTGCGTCGGTGATTTATTCGGTGGCGATGCTCACCATGGAATCGGAGAAAAGCAAATCCAGGATCTTGAAAGAGGCGCGACGTATCATCAAGAAAGGCGGGCATTACGGGATTTACGAGTTACTCCTCGTTCCGCGGGATCTCACGGATGACCAGAAGCGGGGAATCCAGCGTGAACTGGCGAAGTCTATGAAGGTGAACGCGAGACCGCGGATGAGTGGAGGAGTTTAATGACAACGGGAGGCTTCCGAATCGTGAGCGAGGCGACATAGCAGACGGCACGCGGTCGCTGAATCATCTAACGACTGCC
>JANQHK010000117.1 GCA_028282685.1 Phycisphaeraceae bacterium | reverse complement strand
GCGTCAGGGATCGATTCGGCTGCACCCCGCTGCACGAAGCGGCGAAGAGCGGCGATGCCGAAGCGGTGCTGGCGTTGATCGCGCGCGGCGCTTCGGTGGCGGCGGCGGATCGCAGCGGCTCCACGCCCCTGCACCTGGCTGCACGCTACGGACAACTGCTGACCGTGCGGCGACTGATCGAACGCGGCGCGAATATCGAAGCAACCAATGCATTCGGCTCCACCCCGCTGCACGAAGCGGCGGCGTGCGGATGCCGGTGGACCGCCCGGGCGCTGGTCGACGCCGGCGCCGATCGCAGCGCCACCGACCGGCGCCAGCGCAAGCCGGTGGACGTGGCGCGCCGCGCCGGACATCGCGATACCGCTTCCCTGCTGGCGGTGAAATGAATTTGGGAGACGTCATGCGTCCAACGATCTGTTTCATCCTGTTTTTACTCGGCCTGACGGTGCTGGGCGGATGCGGCTCACCGACGCGCCGGCTCGACCTGGCCAAGTGGCGCAGCGGCGTGACCGATTACATCAACAACCACGCCAACGGCGACCCGGCCGTTCTCGGCGACATCACCGATGCGCAGGGACGCTGCGCTTTCGTCATGCTCGGCCACCCCGAGCCCGACAAGGCCGCAGATTACCACGGCCTGCTTGTTGATGTGCAACCGATCGGCGACGGGACGGGCTACATCTACCTGGTCGGCTGCGTGAAGAAGGCGAAGCTGACCTCGGTGAACAGTGCGGTGCTGCTGGCCGATCCACCGCACCTGCGATGGCACATCGGCAAGGGCGACGGCGCTGGATTCAAAACCTACCTTGCGCATACGGAAGAACAATGGCGCTCGCTGCACCCCGGCGCGCTGGAGTCGCAGCCGTTCTACTGCGGCTTCCCATTGGCGGGCGAACAATTCACCGCTGCCGTCTCCGGCAACACCGTGACCATCACCCATCCGGCCAGCGGCGCGAAGTGGACCGTGGGGATTCGTTAACTGGTTGATTGGTTATTTGGTTCACTGGTTAATTGGTTAATTGGTTAACTGGTTAACTGGTTAATTCGTCATTCCCGCGAAGGCGGGAATCCAGTGAATTGTTTAGCGGCTGTTGCGTAGCGACGCCGTCTTGAAATGCAGGGCACCACTGGTCGGCCGATTGGTCCCGAGCGAAGTCGAGGGAAGGCGGACCGGCGCGTTGCTGTCACTCTGACAACATGGGGCATAGGGGATGATCCATGCAGCACACTTTGACACCGTCAAAGTGTGACACCCGGCGACTGCCGCTAAACGTTATTCTCACACTTGCGCCATTTCTCCGACGGCCAGTTCCCGGTCGACCGCTTCGGCGATGCGCACCAGTTGGGGCATCAGTTCGCTGAACTGCTGCGGGTTCAGCGTCTGCGCGCCGTCCGACCAGGCGTGCTGAGGATCGAGATGCACTTCCAGCGCCAGTCCATCGGCTCCCGCGGCGACGGTCGCCTTGCTCATCGCTGGCACCAGGTGCACGTGGCCCGTGCCGTGCGATGGATCGCCGATCACCGGCAGGTGCGAGCGGTATTGCAGTTCGGTGATCGCGGCCAGGGAGTAGGTGTTACGGCTGAATTTCTCGAACGTGCGGATGCCGCGCTCGCAGAGAATGACGTTCGGATTGCCCGCGGCGAGGATGTAATCGGCCGCCTGGAGGTATTCGTCGATTGTCATCGACATGCCGCGCTTGTAGAGCACGGGCTTGGGCTGATCGCCGCACGCCTCGAGCAGTTTGTAGTTCTGGGCGTTGCGCGTGCCGATTTGCAGGCAGTCGGCATACCGGCTGACCAGTTCCACGTCGCCGGGCGTGATCACCTCGGTGACGATGGGCAGGCCCGTCGCCTGTCTGGCCGCGGCGAGCATTTCCAGTCCCGTCTTGCCGTGGCCCTGGAAGGAATAGGGATTGGTGCGCGGTTTGAAGGCCCCGCCGCGCAACGCCGTCGCGCCCGACTGTTTGATGAGCTTCGCCGTGTCGATGATCTGTTCTTCGCTTTCCACGCTGCACGGCCCGGCGATCACCTGCAATTGTTTGCCGCCGATCACGCAGTGTTCGCCGAGGGTCACCGTCGAGCGCTCGGCGGAAATTTCCTTCGAGGCCATCTTGTACGGCGCCAGCACCTTCATCGCCTTCTGCACGCCCGGCAGCGTCTCGAAGACTTGGGGATCTTTCTTGCGGTCTTCACCGATCACCGCGACGACGGTCAGCTCGGTTCCGTGAATGATGTGTTCTTTCAGTTCCATGTCGTGCACCAGTTGGATGACGTTGTCGATCTCCTGCTGGCTGGCGCCGGGTTGCATGACGATGATCATGGCTTGCTCCTTTCTCGGCCGCGTGGGCCAAGAAAAAAACCCGGTGCGGCCATTCCGCATCGGGTTCCTTGTTCAGTTCGGGACGCAAAGTCCGGCTGCCGGTATACCCTATGCGGTCTGGGGGCCGCTAAAGTAGAAATACCAGTAGCCGAAAAATCGCGTATTCATGCCGATATTATGATCGATAAATCGGGGAAGTCAAGTTTAATATTCGGTTAGCATGGGGCCTTTGGGCGGTGATGGCATTGCCCCCGTCATTCCCGCGGAGGCGGGAATCCAGAAAAACTAGGGTGGGCTGAGTCTGCCAAGCCCACCAGGAATAGGTCTTATTGAAACTTTCGTCGCTTAAATGCTCTCACATCTGCGGCCGTGAGTTTGAACCATTCGCCTTTAAGTCGCTTATCCTTGAATCGCTTGTGCCAGTAATCCTCAATGCCATTGATATCATCTGTTTCAATCACATGCACTTCCTCTGTTTCATGAGGCATTTGTGTACGGATTTCTTTGTAGCGTCTTGTGGCATCGATGCTTTTTCCAATCTTGTATTCGTTGTGATGTTTCAATAGGTAGACATGGCCTTTTTTTGTTCCTTTGTGTTTTCTGGAATTTTCTTTACAGTTGATGCTATCGGAGCGCAAATTCTTATGACGTTTTCGTAGTCGTTGTGCGTGGTGCAATACTCGATAACTCTTGCTGCGACCTGACTCTTCCTGCCCCACCGCCTACCAATACAGTCACTTGGAGGATAAGATTTGTCGGCTTTGCGGCGCAAACGTTGTTCATACTTCGTCGGGAAATATCCTAGCCCTCGGATGAATTGAATTAAAGGTTTCAATAAATCATCATCCGAGTGCGCCCCAGTCATTTGATTTGGTGCAGATCCTGCTTCTTCAACTGCGTCGCTCCACCTTGCCCAATATTTTCCAAGCCAATCGCATTCTTTGATTCCCGTCACCTGCCCAAAACGAGCAACCCCTAGTGGCTTTCCATCATTGGAAAGTGCTGTTCGTTTGATTTCAGAAATAATATGTTGCTTATTCATGAAGCTGTTTCCTCAAGACAATACTAACGGCACACGGTCAGATTAATCAATCTGGATTCCCGCCTGCACGGGAATGACGGGCATGGCTCACCAAGTACGGTCAAGTGCCTTCGGGCCGCCCCCTCTGGCCAACTTCGCCTTCGGCTTCGTCGCCCATCTCTCCCGCAGGGGGAGAGGTTGATTGCCGCCTCAGGACTCAAGCCTCTTCACACATCCGCGATGATTTTATCGAAGAAGGCGACGAAATCGTCCGGCGTTTCACCGGCGCGCCATTCGATCGCCGAGCGCGGGTGCAGGTTGTATTTGCCGGTGATGTTGAACGGCACCAGCGCGCCCCATTCCACCTTTTCACGCATCGGCAGCATCTGCTCCTGAAGCAGCTTCAGCACCGGACGCAGCTTGAACTTGGGGTTGCGCAGGAAGCTGACGAGCAATTCGGTATGGCAGTTGCCGGCGCCCCGGCCCATGCCGAACATCGTCCCGTCCACGCGGTTGACCCCGAGGATGATCGCTTCGATGGTGTTGGCGAAGGCGAGCTGGAGGTTGTTGTGGGCGTGCATGCCGACATCCTTGCCCGTTCCGGCCATCGCTTCCTGGTAGCGTTTGACCAGCCGATCCACCTGTTCGCGGAACAGATGCCCGAAGCTGTCGACGATGACCATCGTCCCCGCCGGGCTTTCGCGCACCGATTCGAGCACCTGGTCCAGCTCGGTTTCGCCGACAAGCGTGACCGCCATCAGGTTCGCGCAGACCTCGTAGCCCATCTCGTGGGCGTGGTGGATCATCTCGATCGCTTCGGAAAGCTGGTGGTCGTAGAAGGCGACGCGGATCATGCTCAGCACGGAATCGCTTTGGGGAATGATCTGTTTCCGCCAGTCGCTCTTGCCGGCGTCGGCCATGGCCGAGAGCTTGAGCTGCGACTTGTCGTGATCGCCGACAATGCGGCGCATGTCTTCCTCATCGCAGTATTTCCAGCAACCGAACTCATCGGAGGGAAATTGATCGCGGCTGTTCTTGTAGCCGATTTCCATGTAGTCCAGCCCGGCTTCGGCGCAGGTCCGGTACACGGCCTTGACGAAGGCATCGTCGAACTGGTGTTTGTTGATCAGGCCGCCGTCGCGCACGGTGCAGTCGAGCACCTTCAACTCGGGGCGGTACGTCAGCCAAGGGGCTTTGTCGTTCATATTCGGTCCTTCTCCGGAGGGATTATGCGGAGCGGTATTGTGACGAAAAGGGCGGGTTGGGGCAAGAGGGCAGAGGGTGAACTGCCGAGGATGGGCTTCAATAGCCCCGCCTGGATTTGAACCAGGGACCAATCGATTATGAGTCGACTGCTCTGACCGCTGAGCTACGGGGCCGGTGGCTAACAATTATACAATAAAGGGGGAAGGGCCCAGGGACCAGGGCCTGGGGGAATGACCAGGCACCAGGCGCCAATGGCAAAGGAATCGTCAAGGACCAAGATTCAAGTACAGATGTGATATCCAAGCTTACCTTGGCCTGTTGGTGATTGGTTCTTACTTTGCCATTGGAAATTGATTATTGGTCATTCAGTATCGCTTCGGCCTGCTGCGCTATGACCGTCCAGTCGAATTGCTCCACCGCCCATTGTCGGGCCGCTTCGCCCATGCGTCGGCGCTCGGCGGGGTTGTTCAGTAGCCCATCGATGGCCAGGTCCAGCGCGGCGGAGTTGTTCGCATCGACCAGCAGACCCGTTTGGCCGGACTGGAGCGTTTCGCGCGTGCCGCCGGTTTCCCCGGCGATCACCGGCTTGCCGCAGGCCTGGGCTTCGAGCAGCACGATGCCGAACCCCTCGAAGTCGCCGCGCTCCGTGCGATTGGCCAACACGAACAGATCGCACTGCTGGTAGGCCTGCAACAGTTGCTCGTCATCAAGCGGGCCGTGGAAGATCACGTGGTCGTGCAGTTCGTGATGATCGACCTGTGCTTGCAGTGCGTCGCGCTCGGGGCCGTCGCCCACGACGGCCAGAAGAATTTGCGGGTGTCCCTGTTTCAACTGTTTGATCGCCGCGATCAGTCGGTCGTGACCCTTGCGTTTCTGCAATCGGCCGACCGTGAGAATGACCGGGCGATCGGCCCAGCCCAGGGCCGCGCGCGCCGCGGCATCCGGCTCGGCGGGGCGGTAACGCTGCGTATCCACGCCGGGATACAGCACCGCCAGGCGCTGCGGATCGACCGTCCATTGCTCGGTGAGAATGGCGGCGGTGTTTTGACTGTTGGCGATGATGCGCCGGGCACGATCGAAGACGCGCTGCGCCATCCAGGTGAGCTGGCGGCTGGTGCGCAGCGTATTCAGTTCCTCGCCGTGGACAAAGACGTTGTAATCCAGGCCGCGCTTGCGCCGCAGGCGCAGGCCGATCCATCCCTCCGGCAGCACGCGTCCGCAGTAGATCGATTCGACGCCCGTGCTGCGGAGCAGGCGCGCGATGCGCCCGGTGTATTTGCCGTAGGTGCGCCAGCCGCGCCAACTCACCACGCCCCAGTCGCGCAGGGTCAGTGTGCTGCGACGGATGGCCATCGGCGCTGCAGCGTCGAATGCAGCCGTGCCGTTGTCTTTGCCGGCGATGACCAGCGTGTCCCGCGGTGCGGTGCGCGTGAACAACTCGTACAGCCAGCGTCCGGACCCGCCGACGCGCGGCGGGAAAATCTCACTGATAACAACACGCTTCATGCCACCCGCCTGACCGATTCGGGCGCGATGTGTCGGCGGTAGAGTTCCACGACGTTGCGCACCTGCCCGTCAATGCTGAAATGTTCTTCAAAGTTGCGACGCGCCTGCGCCGCCCATTGGGCCGCGGCGGGTTCGTTCAGCGCCTGGGTGATCGCCGAGGCCAGTTGCGCCGGATTGCCGGGTTCGACCAGCAGGCCCGTCTGTCCGTGCTGAATCATCTCGGGGATGCCGCCGACACAGCTGCCGATCGCCACGCGCCCGTGCGCCATCGCTTCCATGACGGTCAGACCGAGCGGCTCTTCGTGCGACGGCAGGACGACCAGCTCGGCCGCCGCCATCCATCGGGGAATGTCGCGCCGGAAACCGGGGAAATGCACGTCGATGTTCAGTTGGTCCGCCAACTGCTGCATCCGTTGGCGGTATTGCCCTTCGTCGCGCAGGTCATCCCCGACGACGGCCAGCGCTGCGCTGCGACGCAGATCCGCATCGAGTTGCGACCACGCATGCAGCAGATCGGCCACGCCCTTGCGTTCGATCACCTGCCCGGTGAACACCACCAGCCGTCGGTTTTCCGGCAGGCCCAACGCGCGTCGCGCGGCGAAGCGGTCGTCTTCATCGGGCAGCGGCGGGGTGGGCATGGCGTTGTGAATCGCTGCGCCGGGCGCCGCGGCAAGCTCCGGGCTGCGCTGGTGCATCTGCTGCATCAGGTTTTGAGAGACGAAGATGTGTTGCTCCGCGCCGAACTTGAGGTACCAGCGGATCGCCTGGCCGGTATAGGCGAAGCGATGGTGACAGATCCGCGGCAGACCAAACCGGCTCGCTGCATCCGCGAGCATTTGCAGGGAAGGCAGATCGTTGGCGTGGACCACGTCCGGCTGGAAGCTTTCGATCAGGTCGCACAGCCGCCGCCGCGCGTTGTGATACGACCACCAGCCCCATTTGCTTGTCGTGGGCAGGGGGATGACGCGGCAATCGATCCCCGCGGTGGTCATGTGGTCGTAGGCCTCACCACGCTTGCCCAGCACCACCACCACCTGGTGTTTGTGGCGGGCCAGTCCCGCGGCCAGGCGCGCGCAGGATTGCTCGGCCCCGGCGAAGAAAGGCGCGCGCGATCCGATGAGAATCCGTAACGGGGTGTCAGGCGGCGACATGATGAATCTCCGGGCGCAAGTTCTGATAGATGCCGATCAGTTGTTTGAGGGTTTGGGCGGAATGGTAGTGATCGCGGATGCGCTGCATGGCGAGCCGGCCGAGATCGCGACGGTGCGTTGGGTTGCGGATCAGGTTGCGCAGCGGGGCGATCAGTGCGGACACGTCGCCGATGGGCGCGGTGTATCCCGCCGGGCCGATCACCTCGCCGACCGCGCCGCCGTCGTATCCCACCGCCGGACTGCCGCAGGCCATGGCTTCGCCGATGCTGTTGCCGAACGATTCGTATTCGCTGGTGCTGACGTACAGGTCGAGCGATTGCATGAACGGGGCGATGGGCGACAGCGTACCGAGCAGACGGATGCGATCGCGCACCGGCGAGCGTTTGACGCGCTCGGTGACTTGCGCGGCGTATGCCTCGTACCCGGCCTTGGGCCGGCCGGCGATCAGACCGACCACGCGCGGGTCCTGTTGGGCCAGTTGTTCGACGACCTCGACGAAATCCACCGTGCGCTTGAGCGGTTGGATCGAACTGGCCGTGCCGATCACGATGGCGTCGTCTTTCAATCCCAACGCCGCACGATATTTCTGGCGCACCTGCGGATCGGGCCGGTAGCGGTCGACATCGATGCCCGGCGGCAGGATGTGCTCAGCGTCATCCGGCCAGAGACCGACGGTTCGGTCGACCAGTTTGTCGCGCTGCGCGCCGGTGTTCCACAACACCGCATCGGGCTTGCGCTGCGCCTTGCCGAACGCCCACTGCGCAAAGGCCTGGGGAAGCTCCGAGCGAATGTGGCAGACGATCGGCCGCGGCATCATCGATTTCAGCGCCTGCGCGAAGGGGTAGGTGTTGTGCTCGTTGCAATGAATCAGATCGACCCCCCGCCTGCGGCACCAGCGCATCGCCCGCCACGTGTGGCGCAAGGTGCGCAACGGTTTGCGGCGGTCCGGCCAGGGCATCGGATCGATCCGGCAGGGCACATCGTGTTTGTCCAGCCAGCGCGACAGTTCGCCCTCCCGCGGCACGATCACGCGACAGTGCACGCCCATGCCCGGCAAGCGCTCCAGCCAGTATTGCAGCGCGCGCGTGGTCGAGCGCAGGTGCGGATTGTTGGTCAGAAACACGACGTTCATGGCCAGTTCCATGCGAGGCGGCGGATCAGGCGGCCTCGGCGTTGGGTGCGCTTTGTATCCACTGATGCGAATCGGCATAGTCGAGCTCGATCAGCAGGTCGCCAGCATCGCCCTTGAACAACGCATGGGCTTCGACGGGCAGATCGGTCTGCCAGCGCCCGTGCGCCTGCTGCGAAATCGGCCCGTTGAGCAGCGGGTGGTTGGCGAAGCGATCGGTCTGGAATTCATTCAGGACGCGGCTTTCCATCGGCAGGCCGAGCCAGTCGAACAACTCCTCGGCGGTTTGTTGCGTCCGGGTGATCAGATCTTCATAGCGGACCAGCTTGCAGCGCGCATCGTGGCGCCACGCCAGGCCGAGCCGGGTGTGCTTGACCCACTTGGTCACGCATTCTTCCCATGGGTTGACCTGTCCGGTTTTGCGGTATTCGCCGTCGCGCCACTTGTATTTCGGATGGGTGCGCAACGAGCAGGCGACGTCGCGCCCGTCGCGCACGATGTGAATCACGCGGGCCTGGGGAAACTGGCGTAAGATCGCCTCGATGCGCAGCACGTTGTCCGGCGTTTTCTCGCCCCACTGCTGTTTGCCGTGGCGATGCATCAGGTCGATCATCACCTTCTCGAAAAACCGCGCCAGGCAGGGGCTTCCACGATAATGGTGTCGCAGCGTGCGCACGGGCAATTCGGTGACGCGCTGAAGGTGGTCGAACTTGCGGTTGCCCAGCAGGATCGCCGTCTCCGGGCCGATGTACAATCGACTGTGGGCGCTGAGAATCTGGCGCAGCAGGGTGGTTCCGCTGCGGCTGCAACCGACGAGAATCACCGGGCTCTGTGAAGAGACGTAATCGCTGCTCCACCAGCCGAATTTGATTCGGCCGTGCGTCAGGCGATTGATCCGGCGCGATGTTTTGTGATTTTTCATGGGGGGTCTCATGCCGCCTGTTGTTGTGCCGTCCGGGCGTCGCCCCACGTGCGCGCCCAAGCCAGCAGGAAGGTCTTCCATCGCCGCATCGACCACGGATACAATTTCATCGCATGGCTCATGGTTTGCAGGCCCTTGCGCCGTCGTCCCTGCATCCATTGCAGTTGATAGCCCATGATCCAGAACAGATCGTCAGCCAGGCGCCGCGTCAGCAGGTTCACTTGTTCGCTGCTGAACGGCCATGCCTTCATGACCTCCAGGTAACGTTCGATCCGCGCCTGTTGAACGCGCAAATGTTTTTTCGCATCCAGGTCCTTGGCCGATGCGGACGAGTTCTCGCCATGCACCCGGTAGATCACGTGGATGTCTTCAAAGTAGGCGATTTTTTTGCCGTGCAGAATCGCCCACAGATTCAGTAGCTGGTCTTCCGCTTCGTTGCGCAGGCGGGTATCGAAGCGGTAATTGTCAAACAGTTCCGCCCGCAGCACCGAAACCTGCGGCCCGCAGTAGAGGCCGTGATTCACGCGACATTCAAACAGCGCCGGATCGTCGATCACCCGCAAGTCGCCGCGCTGCTCGTTACCGAGCTGCATGAACGGGCGGGGCCGGCCGTCCTGGTAAAACGTGTTCGGCGTCAACACCGCGCCGCTCTCCATGTCGATCCGCCGGCACGATCCGAAGACCCAGTCCACATCGCGGTGCGTTTCCAGGGCTCCGACGCACCGCTGCAAATGGTGCTCGAGCCAGGTGTCGTCCGAATCGTAGAAGGCGATGTACCGGCCGCGCGCGCGATCGAGCGCTGCGTTGCGCGCCGCGTAGGCGCCGCCGTTGTCCTGACGGTGGTATACGATCGGCTGGGCGACGTCTTTCGTCAGCAGCTTGAACACCTGGGCCGTATCATCCGTCGAACCGTCGTCGATGAGGATCAGTTCCCAGTCGGTGAACGTCTGCCCGAGAATCGACTCGATCGCCTGGGGCAGAAACGCGGCGCGGTTATAGGTCGGCAGGATGATGCTGCATGCCGGTTTGTGTTGGGCGCATACCATGCGATGCTCCGTCTTATGCGGTTTGCCTGAAAAGTTCACCCGGCTTGGCCGGTTCCAATCTCAGCGGGCCGGGCGGTTGCACGCATCCGAAGTCTTCGCCGCCGTAGCGACCGATGGCCGTGTTGCCCGCCGTAACGGTGAATCCGCAAATCCCCACGAGGTCTTCGTAGGTTTTCGTTCGCAGGCGATGCACCAGGAATTGCAGGTGGTACTTGCCCTTGGTCAGAAAGTCCGCCGGGACGGTGAACTCACCCGCCAGGCCGTGCGATCCGATCGCGTCGATGTGGTGGTGCAGTTCGGTCTTGTGCGCGAAGACCGATCGTCCCAGGAAATCGCGCAGATGCACATCCAGCCGAATGCCCGGCGGCAGTTCGTTCACCCGGCAGGCAAAGCGCACGGCAAAGGGCTGGTTCGCCGCGATGTTCACCGTCAGGTGGCCTTGCAGGTCCACCGTCGCGGCCTCGGTCAGCGTCACCGGCGAGGTGTCCGGCTGGCCCGTGGGTCGGCGGTAGGGATTGTTCACCCCGTCGCCGAAGAGTTTCATGTAATCGGCGATGACCGAAGCGGTTTGGCCGCAGGTCACGATTTCGCCCTGGTTCAACAGGATCGCGCGGTTGCAGAGCGAATCGACGGTGCCCATGTTGTGACTGACAAACAGCACCGTGCGCCCGGAGCGCGCGACTGATCGCATTTTGCCCAGGCATTTCTGCTGGAACGCCGCATCGCCCACCGCCAGCACCTCGTCGATCAGCAGAATTTCCGGATCGAGATGCGCCGCCACGGCAAACGCCAGCCGCACGTACATGCCCGAGCTGTATCGCTTGACCGGCGTATCGAGGAACGCCTCTACGCCGCTGAACGCGACGATCTGATCGAACTTGGCGTCGATCTCGCGCTTGCGCATGCCCAGGATCGAGCCGTTCAGGTAGATGTTCTCTTTGCCCGTCAGTTCCGGATGAAAGCCGGTGCCCACTTCCAGCAGACTGGACAGCCGACCGCGGATCATCGCGCGCCCTTCCGTGGGGCTGGTGATGCGCGAAAGAATTTTCAACAGCGTGCTCTTGCCCGAGCCGTTCGGCCCGATTACGCCGACCACCTCGCCCGGCTGCACCTCGAAGTTCGCATGACGCAGCGCCCACAGTTCATTACGCCGCGTTGTGGTTTGCGTGTCACGCTTGCCGCGCAGTCGGCCCGCCATGCCGTAGAGCATCTCACGGAACGAGGTATCCAGCGCGCCCGCCGTGCCGAGCAGGTAACGCTTGCCCAGGTCTTCAATCTGAATGATCGGTTTGCTCATGACTCACCCAACCCGGCCCGAAGGTTCACCCGGCGGCTTGCCCGGAAATCAAATCAAGTCGGCGAAGGTGCGCTCGTTTCGCCGGAACAACCACAACGCCACCCACCCGATCGCCACGGCGGAGGCCAGCGAAATCGCCCACGAGGCGAAATCGATCGGCGTGCCCAGCACCGCGGCGCGAAAAGCCGAAATCGTACCCGACATCGGATTCAACTGAAGCAACCAGTGCCATGCCGAATCCACCTTCAGCGGGTAGATGACCGGCGTGATAAACAATCCGATCTGGATCATGAATGGCACGATGTGGCGAAAATCACGGTATCGCACCGTCACCGCCGACATCAGGACGCCGATGCCCGTCGCCGCGATGATCGTGCTGAGCACCAGCAGCGGAATCAGCAGCATCCCCGCCGACACCGACACGCCGTACCAGAACATCATTGCCACCAGCACCACGAACGCGATCACGTAATCGGCCAGCGGCGCGCCTACCGCGGAAATCGGCAGCATGATCCGCGGGAAATAAATCTTCCGCAGCATCTGGCTGTTGGCCGCCAGCGCGTTGCTCGAGGCCGTCACCGCATTGGCGAAAAACGTCCACGGTAGCAAGCCCGCATACGCGAAAATCGGATATGCCACGTCGATCGATTGACCGACCTTCAGCATCTTCCCAAAGACCACCGAGAACACGATCATCAACACGAACGGCTGAATCACCGCCCACGCCGCGCCCAGAAGCGTCTGCTTGTAGCGCACTTGGATATCGCGCAGACCCAGAAACCAAAGCAGCTCCCGATACTGCCACATCTGGCGCACATCGAGCAGGGGCCCGGCGCAGCCCGGCCGCAGCACCGTAGTATGACCGTCCTCGTCCATGAATAGCGACTTCACTTCACGCTCCGATAATCACGCACTTGCCTGTCCGTTACATGCCGGGCAGTTGGCATAATCGTTAGAACCCGTATCGGCGAATTCCCGGGGGTGGTTGATCAATGAATGGTTAATGGGTTAATCGGTGAATCGGTTGATTGGTTAACCGGTGATTCGGTGGGGCAATACCCAAGCCGGACCTGAACGTCACGCACGTGACGCGAAGGTCCGGATAAGCCGCAATCAGAAATGGTTGACACTAGAGCCCCTTGCGTCATTCATGCCGGGCTTGTACGAGCCGCGCCCGTGAGGAAGCGGTCCGCACAACGCCCGAACCCGGCGGGGCAGGTGCGGTCATTGACCTGC
>JANQHK010000115.1 GCA_028282685.1 Phycisphaeraceae bacterium | reverse complement strand
GCAGGTCAATGACCGCACCTGCCCCGCCGGGTTCGGGCGTTGTGCGGACCGCTTCCTCACGGGCGCGGCTCGTACAAGCCCGGCATGAATGACGCAAGGTGCTCTAGACATCCGGCCCTTCGGCCGCCTTCGGCGTCCTCAGAACCGGCTTAATCGATACGTCCACATGTCCAACCCGATTAACCAGCTTAACCGATTAACCAATCACCGCTTTTCCGCCTTTTTCCGAATGCGATTGTAAGCGTCGTTGAAGCCGTTGGGGTGTTGATCCTTCGGGGACGCGGCGATCTCCTGCATGATCTGCAATGCCTTGTGGTATTCGCCGTCAATCTCCAGCGCCAGCGCTTCGCCGAAGCGTTGTTTCCTGTTGGCTTTGATGCGTTCGTGATTGTTGGCCGGAGCTTCGGCGCTGAACAGGCCGTGGCTTCGGGGGGATGGTCCGGCTGCGGGCTGGACGGGCTGCGGGGATGAACCGCTGGCCAGTTCACCCGGTGGGGGCACGTACACCTTGAGGAACTGCGCGACCTGGCGTTCGTTCAGTTGCCTGGTCACCTGTGCGATCGCTTTATCCAGGCCCTCGGGTCGCATCGAGTCGGGCGCCTGGTAATGAATCCGGTCCAGTAAGGCCTTGGCTTGTTCGAGTTCGCCCAGACGTTGGGCCCCGGTCGCGCGCTCGTACATCTCCTGCCAGGGATTGCCAACCGACGGCGCCTGGGGAATCGGCACGTCGGGTGTTGGAGCGGCTGTGGCGACGGTGGTTTCGGGTGCCGTTGCGGCATCGGTGGATTCCGCCGCATCCATTGTTTCGTCGAAGTCCGCGGGAGCGGGGTCCGATGCCGGCGCCGGCTCGGGGCGGTGCGGTTTCGTCGGAGAATGGGGCTGTGCGACGATCAACACAATCACCAGCACCACCGCCAACAGCAGCAGGCCGTTCATCCCGATCAGCAGCCATGTGGTCAGATTCAGTCCGCCCGATTTCTTTCGGATTCCGCCGACGGCTTGGCCGGCCGTTTCCAGATCGTCCGGTTCTTCATCGGCGCCCGCGGTCATCCACTGCATGGCGTCCGGTTCGTTCTGTCCGGGCGCTCGCGTAATTTTCTGCTGGTCCGGCAGCGTCACCGCCTGCTCCTGCTGCGGCGGGGCCGGTTGTGCGGCGGGGAGCGAGTCCGGTTCGCCCAGGGCCAGATCGTCCACCGGCTCGGGCAATCTCAGGTTGGCCAGAATGCCCGATCCCGTCGATTGAGCTTCCTCCTCGGCGACGGCCTTGTCGGCATCGTCATCGGGCTCGACTGCGACCGGTGCATCGACCGGCGATTGCTGTCGGGATCGAGCCGCCTCGGCATGGACCGAAGGGTCCAGAGGCGACAAGCCCAACTGGTCCCGCAACTTGGGCACGAAAAAAACCTCGCCGCATTCGCCACAGGCGTCGGCGTTTGCATCCACATGCGATCCGCAGGCATGGCAGTAGCCCAGCAGGTGCGCCACGCCGGGGACGTTCCGCGCCACCGACCAGAACTGACGCGTCGTTGGACCACGCAAAATCGTGGTCGGCTTGATCTTGCCCTTCTCGATCTGGCTGCGCAAAACTTCGTACGTGCAGCCCGGACGGAAAGGCACGTGCCGGTCGCGCACGAACCACGGCCCCATCGCCTGCTGGGTGACCTTCAGACTCAGCGAATCGAAAAAACCACCGCAGGAGGTGCAACGGTCTTCCGGCTCGGTCTGGGTGTTCCCGCAATATGGGCAGAGGATGACTTTTTGCTTGTCAGGCACGGCGGCCCTCTCGGGGCTGGGGGGTTCCCGTGAGTCTGTGTATCATCTTAATCGGTTTTTTTGCGGCTGCCAAAAAGCCGACGGGGCATGATTTTCTCCGCACCTCTTTGCGGCCGACGGGCTTGGTCTTGGTGTTCGGACCGCCCGACCATACAATCATGCGGTGCCACACCACCGGCGTCCCGATACCGTAAGCCCATGGATATTCACCCCGCCCATCGACTCGAACGCCTGCCTCCCTATGTCCTGGGGCAGATGAAGCAGATGACCTACCGCATGCGGCGGCAGGGCGCGGACGTGATCGATATGAACATGGGCAATCCCTCCGATCCCACGCCTACCGCCATTGTGGAAAAACTCGCCGAGGCCGCACAGGACGTCCGCAACCAGCGGTATTCGGTTTCCGCGGGGGTCTACAATCTCCGTCGCGAGGTCGCCCGCAAGTACGAACGGCGATGGGACGTCCAACTCGATCCCGATGCCGAGGTCATTGCCACCATCGGTTCCAAGGAAGGGTTCAGCCACCTCATGCTCGCCCTGCTGGGACCGGGCGATACGGCCGTGGTGGCCGACCCGGCCTTCCAGATTCATACCTACGGCATCGTGCTCGCCGGGGCCAATGTCATTTCCGTTCCCCTGGGCAACGACGAGCAGTTCCTCGCACGCATCGAAAACGTGCTCGAGCACCTGGTCCCCAAACCCAAGGTGATCGTCCTGAACTTTCCCAATAACCCCACGACCATGACCGTCGAGCTGCCGTTCTGGGAACACGTGGTCGCCATGGCCCGCAAGCACGAGGTGATGGTCGTCAGCGATTTCGCCTACGGCGAAACCTGCTTCGACGATTACCACGCGCCCAGCTTCATGCAGGCCGAGGGGGCGAAGGAAGTCGGCGTCGAGTTCACCACCATGAGCAAGGCCTACAACATGGCCGGGTGGCGCATCGGCTATTGCGTTGGCAACCCGCAGATGATCAAGGCCCTGGCCACCATCAAGGGCTACTACGACTACGGCATTTTTCAGGCCGTCCAGATCGCTTCCATCATCGCCATGCGTCACGGCGACGACGAAGTCGCCAAGCAGGCCGGGATTTACCAGCACCGCCGCGATCTGCTGGTGGACTTGTGCCGGAAAATCGGTTGGGAGGTTGAGCCCCCCCGGGCCACGATGTTCGTCTGGGCTAAGGTGGCCGAACACCACTTGGCGGCGTACGGCGGCAAGACCAACGGGTTCTGCCTCGATATGGTCCGTCGGGCCGAGGTGGCCATGACGCCGGGCGGGGCGTTCGGCGAGCACGGCGAGGGCTACGTCCGCATCGCCATGATCGAAAACGAACAACGCATGCGCCAGGCGTTCCGTCAGCTTGATCGTGTACTCAACAAAGGCCACGAGCACGCCGGAACGGGCACGATGGCGTGAAGACCATCGCGTCAGTACGAAAACAAGCCATGAAAGGAAGATACCGATGAATTCCACGCGTCGCGATTTCGTGAAACTGGCCGCCGCTTCGACGGTCATGATGCCGTTCGCCTGTGCATCGCTGCGAGCCGCCAAACCGAAACGTCTTTGGCGCGTTTCGCTGTGCGAGTATTCGCTGCACCGCATGATCCCCGGCGAGGTCGATCCGCTGGACTTTGCGCCGTTCACGAAGAAGACATTCGGCATCGAGGGCGTGGACTACTGGAACGGAGAGTTCAAGGGCAAGGTCAAGGACACCAAGTACCTGGCCGAGATGAAAAAACGCGCCGATGAGGCGGGCGTGGTCGGCGGGGTGGTCCTCATTGACGGCGAGGGCAACCTCGGTGATCCCGATACCACCAAGCGCAAGCAGGCCGTGCAAAAACACCACAAGTGGATCGATGCCGCCAGGCAACTCGGCTGCTACGCCATCCGCGTCAACGCACGCTCCAAGGGGACCTACGAAGAACAGCTCAAACTCGCCGCGGATGGCTTGTCGATGCTCGCCGATTACGGCGCCCGACACGACATCAATGTCATCGTCGAAAACCACGGCGGATACAGCAGCAACGGCAAATGGTTGGCCGAAGTGATGAAGACCGTCAACAAACCGCACTGCGGCACGCTGCCCGACTTCGGCAACTTCCGCAAGTACGATCGTTACCAGGGCGTGAAAGAAATCATGCCCTGGGCGAAGAACGTCTCGGCCAAGAGTCGTGCGTTTGACGAAGCCGGCAATGAAAAACAGACCGACTATGACAAGATGATGAAAATCGTCGTCGACAGCGGGTTCCGCGGCTGGGTCGGCATCGAATACGAAGGCCGACAGGTCTCCGAGATCGAAGGCGTGAAGAAAACACTGGCGCTGTTGAACAGGGTGCATGCGAAACTGCTTGCGGACATGGCGTAAACGAATCGTCGCTGTGCGACTCAGGTCCGGCTTGGACGCACCGCGTGGGACGCATATGACGCAGCGAGTGATCGCGCTGCATCGCGTCGCGAAATGGGATGGCCCGCGGCGTGCGTGACGCATTACCCGCGGCGCGCATGATGCGTAACGCGCGGCGATCTGCGATCGCCCGCTAAACATAAAATCATTCATCATTCATCATTCATCATTCATCATTCATCA
>JANQHK010000107.1 GCA_028282685.1 Phycisphaeraceae bacterium | reverse complement strand
TCCGCAGCGCGGACCTGGGCGCGCCAGATTTGCTGCTGGGTCTGGTGGTAGCGGATGTTGAGTTGAGCCAGCTCATCGCCGCCTTGGTGGCGCTCGGCTCCACGCTGTTGGTCTGGCGTCATCAGCGCAATGCCCTGGCCAATGAGCTGGCTCAACTCAACATCCGCTACCACCAGACCCAGCAGCAAATCTGGCGCGCCCAGGTCCGCGCTGCGGAGATGACCAGCCCCGAGCAACTGCAACAGCGCATTGGGAGGGCCCGCCTGGTGCTCGAGCCCGCCGTTCCGGTGATCGGCCGCGAAGGCCGACGCCAGTTGGTTCACCACGACACTGTATTTCCGAGTCAGGCCGGCCGATGAGTGATCGCCCGCTGCATCTTGTGGACGATTCCTCGCGTCTGCGCCGCCGGACGATGATTGTCGCATACCTTGCTGCGGGGTTGTGTACGCTGGGATTGGTCGGCGTGATGGTGCGCGTGGCGACGCTCCGCCTGATGCCCCAGCCGCCGCTCGTCGCCGAGGCCTCCAAGCGATTCAGCTCCAATGTCCTGCACGCGCGACGCGGCACCATCGCCGATCGCTGCGGCCGACCTCTGGCCGTCACCCGCTACGGTTACAAGCTCTTTGTCGATCCGGGCATCATCGAAGATTTCTCCGTTTTTTCGGCGCACCTGGCCCATGCGCTCGACGCCAATCCCGCGGCCATCGATCAGCGGATCGGGAGGAACGCCGATCGCCGGTATGTCGTCATCAACAAGCTGCTCTCGGAACAGCATGCCCGGGCGGTGCGCGACTTGAACCTGCGTGGCGCAGCGCTCGATCCGCGCCCGGTACGACATTACGCCGCGGGAAATCTCGCAGGGCAGGTCGTCGGCTTTGTGGGCGACGAACATCGCGGCATGGATGGCGCGGAGTTTGCATTCGATCAACGGCTGCGTGGCGAAACCGGGCGACTGCGATACCTGCGCGATGCAAGTCGACGCGTTTTGTGGGTGGATGAAAACGATTACAGACCCCCGGACCATGGCGAGGATGTGCGGCTGTCGATTGACCTGGTGATCCAGCAGATCGCCCAGCAGGAGTTGCTCCAGACGGTCGAAAAGCACAGCCCCAAAACGGCGGAAGCAGTCGTGCTGCATGCGCGCAGCGGGCAGGTCCTGGCCATGGTCAACTGGCCGTTCTACGATCCGAACGATCGTGGAAACACCCCGCCTGCTATGCGCCGCAATCGCTGCGTGACCGACCCCTACGAGCCCGGCTCGATCTTCAAGCCGTTCGTCCATGCCGCCGCCACCGCCGCCGGCGTCGCCCACCCCAATGATCGCATCGACACCACCACCTCGGGCGCCTGGCGCACCGACTTTGGCCGACTCCTGCACGATGCCAGCCCGCACGGAATGCTCACCTGGGACGAAGTGCTGATCAAGTCGTCCAACATTGGCATGGGCAAGATCGGTCTGAAGCTCGGTTCGCGCCGAATGCGTGAGGCGCTGCGGAAGTTCGGGTTCGGCTCGGAGACCGCCTGCGGCCTGCCGGGCGAATCACCGGGCATCGTCAATCCGCTGCGCCAATGGAACAAGTATTCCCAGACGTCGGTGCCGATGGGACAGGAAATCGCCGTCACGCCGTTGCAGATGGCCCGAGCGTTCACCGCCTTCGCCAACGGCGGCAGGATCGTCCAGCCCTCCGTCCTCGCCGCCGATGCCCTGAATCCGCGTTACAGTCCCGCGCTCGACCCGGCTATTGCGGACCACACGCGGTATGTCATGCGGCGCGTCGTCGCCGAGGGCACCGGTCGAAAGGCCAACAGCAAGCTCTATCAGGTTTTCGGCAAGACGGGCACGGCCCAGGTTCCGGCGCCCGACCGCCGCGGCTACCTGCCCCGCACCTACACCGGCAGCTTCATCTGCGGCGCTCCGCTGGCCAATCCGCAGATCGTTGTCATCGTCGTCGTCCATCAGCCCGATCCGGACACGGGCTACTACGGCGGGATCGTCGCCGCGCCCGTGGCCAAGCGCATCATCGAACGCACGCTTCCCTACCTCGGCATTCCCTGCGATGTGCCGAATCCCGATTCCCGCCAAGTCGCGGGACGGTGACTTCATGTGTGATGTCGTTTAGCGGGCGATCGCAGATCGCCACGTGTTTTCTGTTGCGGAATAACGAAGAATAACCCCCGCCGTGAACGGCGGGGCTTGTATCAATCCGCAATCCGAAATCTGCAATAAAAAAACGGGCCCGCCACCACGGGGGCCCGCTTATCTGAGAGAAAGAGAGAAGGAGACTGATTCAGACGCGCAGCGGCGGTCGGCCTGTATTACGAGGCCCGGGGGTGGGCCTGGTCGTACGACTGCCGCATCCGCTGCGTCGTCAGATGCGTGTAAATCTGCGTCGTGCTCAACGACTGGTGGCCCAGCAATTCCTGCACACTCCTCAAGTCCGCCCCGTTGTCCAGCAGGTGGGTGGCGAAGCTGTGTCGTAGCGTATGGGGACTGATGTCCGTCGGCAGACCGACTTCCGAAAGGTACTTGTCGAGCTTGCGCCGGACGGAGCGGGCCGAAAGCCGACCGCCGGACTTGTTGATGAACAGGGGGATTTCGCCGGTGGTATCCATCGAGCCCAGTTCTTTGAACCGCCGGTCGTTGCTCAGCTTCTCGATGTAATGGCGAATGGCGCCCAGGGCATGCGAGCCCAGCGGCACGACGCGTTCCTTGCGGCCCTTGCCGCGGACGGTCAGGGCTTCGCCGATGTCGTCGAGGTCGGCCCGGTTCAGATCGACCAACTCGCTGACGCGGATGCCGGTCGAGTAGAGCGTTTCGAGGATGGCCCGGTCACGGGCACCCAAGGTGACGGTGTCGTCCGGGGCGGCCAGGAGCTTTTCGATCTGATCGACGCTGATCGCCTTGGGCAGGCGCTTGGCCTGTTTGGGCGTGCGGATGAGCAGCATCGGATTGGTCGACACCAGCGACTGGCGATTCAGCCACTTGTAGAAGCTGCGCAGCGTGGCGATCTTGCGCGCCATTGTCGCCGCGGAGTACTCGAACTCGTCGAGAAACGCCAGGAACTGGCGGATTGCCAGGGCGTCGGCGGCGAGCACCTTCGCGGAAACGGCCTCGGCCTCGGCCGGCTGGTTCTGCTCGGTCAGCTGCTCGACCAGGTAGTCGGCGTACTGACGAAGGTCCGCTCCATAACAACGGGCGGTATAAGGCGAAAAATGCCTTTCCAGCCGGAGGTAGTCCAGAAACTTGTCGATCAGCGGTAGTTGCATCATGGCAAACTCCATTGGCCTGGCCGTTAGGGGCTTAACGCCCGGAAGTACAATTGGCGCCCATCCACTGCTTCAACTGCTCGGCGAGGCGAGTTCCCAGTCGGTGACTGAGCACGGCGGCGTCGAACCAGTCGAAATCCTGCTGCGGGTCTTGCGCGGTCCGAGCCAAGTGGAGCATCAGGTCCTGCTCTTCGCCGGACCGATAGCGAAACACCCAGCGCTGATCGCGCTTGACCAGCAGCAACTGGCGGATCGATTCGGATTCGTCGTTCGGATGGTGCATCGGCGTCTCTCGCCCGTCTCGGCGACGGGTCGGACGCCGGGACGGGATCAGGGTTCGGTTTGTGAGTCGGCCGCCGCTTGAGCCGGCCGGTCGGTCATCAGCCGCTCCCATTCGGCTTTGAACAACCGTCGCATCAGCTCGTGGCTGGCAAACTCACTGTACAGGTCCATGCTCAGCAGGTAGCGTCGCCATCCGGCGGGGCTGTCTTCTCCGCTGCGCCCCTTGGCGTAGCGTTGCAATCGGCTCAGTATGTCGCCGTGTCCCGCATCGAGGTACGCGGCGGCGTGATTGACCGGTTGGCGGTAGCGGGTCACCGAATAAGCACTGGGATCGGTGGCCGCGGCCGACAGTTGGCGTGGGTCCAGACGGGTTCCGCCGTTGGGATTCCGTCGGGCGTACAACTGGATCGCCATGCCGATCTTCGGCGGCTCATAGGGATCCCATGCCGTCACCGATCCGACGATCAGGCCGTCCACGTTCAGGGCCTCGATCAGCGTCATTGCATCCGCCACGCCGGTGATGGCCGTGAAGTCATTCTCGGCCATCACCTCGAGAACGCGGTTGACCGGGATGGTCTCGATGCCGTCGATCTGCTGGCACTGCTGGGTGAGTTTGTCAGCCAGCCGGGCTGGATCCATCAGCAGCGTTCCGCTGTGATTGATCAGCGGGGCAACGGCCCACAGCTTGGGTGCCGGGTAGGGGCTGTCGTAGCGATCGGGCAACTCGACTTTCCTGTCGCCCTTTACGCATCCGAGCAGTGCCCAGGCCAGCACCAACAGCATCGCGGTCCACGCAAACCGACATCGCGGTCTGCCGGGCATGTCCTGTTCACTTGTCATGGCGTCCTGCCGCATGAGATGAGCTCCGCCCATCAGTGTTCGTAAATCTTTTCCCTGTATTGATTTATCCCGATAATTCATCGGGAATTACAACCGGTGGTCGAAAAAATCGACTATCTATTCTGTCGGCACCATGGCCTGTGTTTGTGCAGGTTCTTTTTCGGACCCCGAGCCGGCCAGAAGGGGCTGGTCCACGCGAGTCGCCCAGATGTTGTCCGCAGCCCCGCGGTTGGTCACGAAATACAGCCGCCCGTTCCGGCCCCAGGTGGGCTGGAGATTGACGTAGCGGTCGTTTGTGAGGTTGATCCGGCCGGTTCCGTCGGCGTTGATAACCCACAGGTTCGAGTTATCCGGGCGGACGCGCGGATCATTGCCGGGGTTGACCACCGTCACGAATGCCAACCGCTTGCCGTCGGGTGACCAGGTGGGGGTGATGACCGCGGCATTGGTCGAAACGGCGACCTCTGTGGGTTGGCTGGCTTCGCCGTCAATATAGTCAATGGTCCAGAGACTGAACCACCGCGTTCCGCGGAACCGTGCCCGTTGAAAGGCGATTTTGTTGCCTGTCGGGCTGAATTCGGGGAAAAGGCCGTACCCGATGAATTGCTTGTTGATCGGGTTGGCCACATCAATGATCGCCAATTCCCACTGTCCGGACTGCTCACCCAGCGAGCTGTAGACGATCTTGCCGCCGTCCGGCGACCAACTGGGGTGCAGATCTTGCGCGGGGCCGGAGGTCAGCTGGACGGCCTTGCCGCCTGAGACCGGCTTGATGTACAGGTCCCAGCTTCCGCTGCGATCGGAGCAGAAAGCGACCAGCTTCCCGTTCGGGCTGATGGCGGGCATGGTGTCGTTGGCCGGATCGTCGGTCAGTTGCGTGATGGCTGTGCCTTCCACACGCTTGATGTACAGGTCGGAGGTGGGGCGGTGGCGCGTGGAAGCGTAGATCAGCCATTGGCCGGTGGGGTCCACGTCGGCGTCGAAATCAGCCCCTTCTCGCGTAAAAGAGACCTGCTGGAGGTTGTCCAGGGCATCGTTGGGTATGGTTTTCGGCGAACCGGGCATTTCCCCGTAAAGATTCATCGTGCCGACGTACCGTCCCGGGTCGGCCGCGCTGACCATGTTGACAAATGCCGGGGCCGGACGCGGGTTATCGTTGGTGACCGGAGAAACCGAGGCCTGATGACGGACCGGTTCGATGGGTAGGTATTCCGCTTGGAATCTGGAACAACCCGAAACGGCCAGGACCACCAACACGCTCGCGATGACGCTTGAAGTGCGACGCATAGTCATTCTCCTGCTGCTGACAAACAAGGTTTCGACCAGATTGATAGCGCACCCGATAAAAATTCCCATTTCGCTTTGCTTTTGGGCTTATCGGACGGACTCAAGGGTGTCTTGAGTGCCGGAGAAAGGTTTTTTCAAAGCCGGCTCCGAAGCCGTGGGCAGGTCAATCCAGCCACTGCTTGTCTTTGAGCTTGCGCGGCAGGTAGTGCTCGGTAATGAAGCTGAAGTCCTTGTTGGACAGCGCTTCCAGTTCCAGCTTCACGCCGAGTTTGAGCATGTGGTTGATTTCGTTCCGCCAGGGATAGGTTCGGCCCTGCTTTTTCTGGAACCACGGGTAGTTGAGGATTTCCCTGGCGCGGCGGATGTCCTGATCGTTCAGATTGATCGTCACGGCCTTGGGAATCTCGAACCGTTCCATGTCGTAACTGCTCATGCCGATGAACCGCGCATCGGGGATCGCCATGCGCTGGCTTTCGAAGGCCAGGTTGATCGAGCCCTGCTTGACGACGGAGTAGATGTAATAGCCCCAGGGATCGTTATCGACCAGCACGTAGACCGGCAGTTTCAGTTCGTTGTGCATCCGCCAGATCAGTCGGCGAACGCCGCGCGGCGGCTGGCCGCCGCCGTGGATGATCATGCACTTGTGCTTTTCCCAGAAGCGGTCTTCGCTGAACCGCCGCCAGACCGCGCCTTTTTCGATCAGCAGGACAAACTTGGCGCTGCCGCGCTTGAACTGGATGACGTGGTCTTCCACGATGCTCGGCACCGCCCATCCACCGGAACCCATCTTGGACAGGTCGATCACGTCGCCGTTGTCGACGATGGTCATCGGACCGACCATCGCGCCCTTGGGTTCGGCGAACAGGCCCAGTTCCTCGCGCAACGAACCGAGCGTCACTTCCAAATCTTCGATGATCGGATCGGATTCACTCTGCTCATCGAAGGTGTTTTCCCTGGTTCCGGCGATGGTGTGTTTGCAGTGATAAAAAAGGTCACGAATGGAGGTGGTCTTGGCTTGGCGGATCAACGCGTTCGATCCGGAAGCCACCAGCATGGTCTGCATGAACTTCTTGGCCTGGCCGAGATTGAAGAAACTGCGGCGCTGGGCGTTGTCGCCCATGCGGATCAGTCCGGCTTTTTGGTCGAAGCTGACGTTGGACAGGGCGCGCGTGGGAATGGCCACGCCGGGGTCTTTGCCGTCTTCCACCTGGTCGGCCACGGCGTGCGCCAGTTCGTTCAGCTTCGTGGCGGTGTCCTTGCGTTTGGTGGCGGGGGTGCGGCGCTTCACTACCTTCTTACGGGTGGGCGCTTTCTTCGCCGTTTTCTTCTTGGTGACTTTTTTCTTGGCCATGGGTGGTCATGCAGCGCTGCGCGGATGCAGCGGTAAAACATCACGATGCGTAGAGTTCGTATTGCCCGTCATCGTCGATGTGGTTTTTGGTGCGGGTTTTTTGGGATGCCATCTTCGTCCGGCTGCCGCCTTTGGCTTTGGTCTTGCGTTTGCCTTTGGTGGCGGGAGTATCGAGTGAAGGCGGCGATTCGCCTTCGCCCAGGATCACCGTCGATTCATCGCGATCCAGCGATCCGTTTCCGTTGGCGCCGGCCTTGATCGGATTGCCGTCTTCATCGAACTGCGTGTCGGCTTCGAGGGTGATGCGCTTGGCGACCGCTTCAAACCGCTGCTTCAACTCGGTTTTCTTCAGTGATTTGTCGATGGCGTTGAGCGCGGTGACCACCTCGCCGATGTATTTTTCAAAGACGCTGCGGCGTTCCGATTCCCGCTTGATGCGCTGACGGCGACGGACGTAGGTGTTCAGCTTCCGCCCGCATTCGCCCAACGCCAGCTTGATCTCCTTGCGGATTTCATCGTAATCGGCGATCGCTTCCTTCGATTCGCTGGTGAACGGCACCCAGACGCTGGCCATGTGAATCATCACGACCAGCGGTCCGGTGGGCAGCGCGCCGCGCGATTGCTGCAAGCCGTAGTTCCGCCAGGTTGTCTCCAGCACCGCCTTGTACGCGCAGCAACTGGATTGCTGGTAAAGCAACGGCACGCGGTTGGCGAAGCGGATCACCCGCCCCAACTGATCGGCCGGCAGGTCGCCGCCGTACGCCATGCCCACCTCGATCTGGAACGGGTTGCCGCGGTAAACCGTGGGTTTGCGCGTGGTGGCGGTGAAAAACTCGGCCTTGAGCCCCTTGAGCAGGCCCGCGAGGATCTGCCGCGTGCCGATCGGCGAGAGGCAATTGGTCGGTGGGCTTTGCAGTTTCGTTTCCTGGATGGCCTTGTACAGCGCCTCGGCCTGGTGATGCGTGATGCCGGTGACGCGCGTGCGCGAAGTCATCCCCGACTGCTCCGCAAGGTCCTGGGCGATCCGCGAGCTGACCTTGCAGAATTGTCCGGTGAGGAACTGGTTGAGTGATTGGCCCTCGTTGTCCCGGAGCATCTTGATCAGCGTGCCCAGTTCGATGCCGTAGGGATGGGGCTTGATCTCTTTGGGCTCTTCGGGCAGTTCGCTGACGCCGCGCGGGTAGACGATCGTCCCGCCGGGTGTGGTCGCGGTGCCGGCGGCCTTGTCGGCCAGTTTTCGTGCGTGCTCGTAATCATCGATCAGTGTGGGCAGGTTTTCGTCATCGTCCTGGCCGTTGGCGGTGCGGCAGGCGGTGGGGGGCTGGTAGATGATGCGCGCATGCGGATTGGCGATGGCGGTCTGCTCGAGAAATTCATCCACGGACTGCTTGCCGCGGTTGTACTTGGCCTCGAGTTCGATATTGACTTCGGTGCCGGTCGGATGCTCGAAAGCGTGGTGCTCTTCTTCGTCCTTGATCTCCGGGCGGTTTTTCTGGGTGTCCATCGCCACGGTGATCTTGTGGCAGGGCTTGTTCTTCCGGGGCTTGGTGTGAATGACCATCGGCTTGCCGGTGGTCATCAGGCCGTACATGCCCGCGGCGGAAATGCCGATGCCCTGCTGGCCGCGGCTCATCTTCAGCCGGTGGAACTTTGAGCCGTACAGCAGTTTGCCGAAGATGTTGCCGACCTGGCCTTTGACGATGCCCGGCCCGTTATCGCGCACGGTCACGCGGAACCGTGTTTCGCTGATCGGCTCGATGCCGACGAAAAGCTCCGGCAGGATTCCCGCTTCCTCGCAGGCGTCCAGAGCGTTGTCGACGGCTTCCTTGATGCTGGTTAGCAGGGCCTTGCGGGGATTGTCGAAACCCAGCAGGTGTCGGTTTTTTGCGAAAAATTCGCTGACGGAGATTTCGCGCTGGTTGTGGGCCAGTGTGGCGGCGTCGACGGACTTGCGCTTGGAGGGGGTTCTGGATGAGCGGGATCGCGGTGCGGTCACGGTGGTCATGTCGCCTTCCATGGCGGGTAACATCATGCGGGCCGGCATTCCAAGGCCGGCCGACGTTTCGCCACTCTAAAAAAGCTTATCGGTCACAGCAAGCGGCGGCGTCCAACGCCGGTTTTTCACCGTGCCCCAGCCGGCGGTCGATAACGTATAATTAAGCGTTTCATTGATTGTCAACAAGGGGAACGGTCCCCGAAACGGCCGTGTGAGAGTGCCTTGCCGGAACGTCTGGATCAACTTCTGACCCGAATCACCGCGATTTCTCCGGTGGAAGTTGTGTTGGAGTTGGCGCTGATCTGGTTCGTGGTCTGGCTGATCTTCCGCTTTCTTCGGGGCACGCGCGGGGCGCGCATGCTCAAGGGCGTTGGGCTGCTGGTCATTCTGGCGACGCTGCTGCTGCTGGGTTTGGGACGCGATGACGCGGCCTTTCAACGTCTCAAGTTCCTCTACGGCAATTCCTTGTTTTTCGCCGGTCTGGCATTGGTGGTGGTGTTTCAGCCGGAGTTGCGCAGGGCGCTGGTGCGTCTGGGTGAAGCCCGGTTGTTCCGTGGGCAGGTGGCGCGGGTGGGGCCGATCGTCGATGAGATCATGCGCGCCGTGGCGTATCTGTCGCGCAACAAGATCGGCGCCATCATGGCGATCGAGCGCGATGTGCCGCTGGGCGGGATTGTCGAGTCGGGCACCACGATCAACGCCGAAGTGACTGCGGAACTGATCCAGTCCATTTTCTGGCCGGGCAGCGCGCTGCACGACATGGGCGTGGTGGTGCGCAACGACAAGATCGCCGCGGCCGGTGTCCAGTTTCCCCTGGCCGAGGGCGACGAGATCAGCCAGGAACTCGGCGCGCGCCACCGCGCCGCCATGGGCCTGAGCCAGGAGTGCGATGCCCTGGTGATTGTGGTCAGTGAGGAAACCGGGGCGATCTCCCTGGCCGAGCGAGGTCAACTGATACGCAAACTTTCGCCCGAGGGTTTGGCTTCGATGTTGCGACGCGAACTGTTACAGACCGTGGCCAAGCAGGAGCGCGAAGCCGAAACGCAACCCGACAACGCAAACCTGTCGGACAACGGGGAGGGTGCGTCATGAGACTCTCCCGTCGCCTGCAAAACCTCGGATTGATCACGCTGATCACCCTGCTGATCTGGCTTTACGCCGAAGCCCAGAACGTGCGACAGGAATCGGCCGAATTGCTGGTTCGGCTTCCCGATGTCATCGGACAGGCCACCGTGGTCGATCCGACCGATCGCCGCGAACCGATCAGGGTGGCTGTGGAACTGCGCGGCAACAGCGCCCGGCTGAGTGAATTGCGGGCCACGCTGGCCGGCTTGGGGGTGATCGAACTTCCACTCGAAGCGGCCCACCTTCCGCAGAACGACGCCGGCATCGGTCCGATCGATCTGCGCCCGCTGCTCCAGCGCGCCTCCCTGACGCCCCGCGGCGGCTCGGGGCCGAGACTGGCCGACCTCGGCGTCAGTCTTGATTCCGTGGAGCCGGTGAGCATCAACGTGCGCATCGATCAACTGGTGGAGAAGAACGTGGACGTGGTCTTCCGGCCCGAGGGTGTCCAGATCGATTCGGCCTCCTTGAAAATCGATCCGCCCCAGGTCGTCCTGGTTCTGCCGCAATCCCTGGTCGAGCAATACAGCAGCGCGCAGGATGTATTCAAGCTCGAAGCAACCGTCCCGCAGGTCGATTTGCCGAAACTGCCGCCCGGCGTCAAGCAGACCGTCAACGCACAACTGGCCATCCCCCAGGTTTTGCAATCCGAGTACACCCAACTGAAAACCAATACGGTCGATGTCACCTTCACCATCGCCAGCCAGACCGAATCCCATGTCCTGGGCGTGGTGCCCGTGTGGTTGCTGGCTCCGCCATCGGAGTTGCAGCGTTACCAGGTGACGCTTGCCGAGGACAGCCGCGTGCTCAACGATGTCACCGTGACCGGCCCGCGCCAACTCGTGGATCAACTGCGTGCCGGGGATACCAAACTGCGCGTGGTGGGACGAATCGAGTTGACCGCTGACGATCTGGACAACGCCATCACCAGCGCGCCGGTTTCACACATTGAAATTCAGGAAGTCAACAACGGGCAGGTGGTCGTCCGCCATACGATCCCGCTGAACCGGGACGCCTTGGTGGCGGGCGCCGATCCGTCGCTGCCTGCGTTTGTCTCGCCCACGATTAGCGTGACCACCAGCAACCCCATCGTAAAATTCAGGATTCAGAAGACCGGTGAGTGACCTTGACCGAGCCGTGCGCGCCGCCAAGCGGATCGAGTCCATCCTCGAACGCCGCTTCGATGCGCGCGGCAGGGGACTGCATGAAAAACTCTCCAGTGTTCAGGCGGAGCTGCCCGAATCGTTGATCCGGCGAATCCGCTTTATCGCCGCCGTCCGTAATAAGCTCGTCCATGAAGCGGAGTATAACCGCATCGACGATCGCGCCGGCTTCATGAGAGCGGCCCGTGAAGCAGAGCGGCATTTGAAGCACTTGGTCAAACTCCGTTCGCCGATCAAGTTGCTGCTGTGGCGTGCGGTCGTTGCCGTGCTGGTGCTGGCGTTATTGCTGGGGATTTTTGCGATGGCGTGGAAGAGCGGCTGGCTGCCTCTTTGATTGGAAAGTTTATCGTGATTCCATCGTTTCCAGGATTGCCTCGGCGGCTTCGAGGCCGGCGTTGTGTCCTTCGAATTTTGCGATGATTTGTTTGAGCGCTTCGATCTGGATCGCTCGCTTGTCGTTGTCGGTCAGCAGCGAACGCATCTCATCGACCAGCGCGTCGACATCACCGAAGTACGGGATGAACTCGCGCACGATGTGTTCGGCCGGATCGGGATTGACCGCTCCCGCGGCGATGAGGTTGGGCAGGGTGAAGGTGCGGGCACGCACGATGAACTGCCCGAGCATCGTCCAGTTGAAGCGGTTCACGTGATACATCACCGCCATCGGCAGTCCGTGCCGCGCCACGTGCAGGGTCACGGTGCCGGAGACGGCCAGGGTGACATCGCCCCAGTGCAGAGCGGCGTCCAGGTTGTTGTTCAGTAGTTTCAGGTTGGTCGGCCAGCGATCCCCCGCAATCCGGCGCAGCTTGTTTGCCGCGCGCTCGTGCACCGCCACCACCACGCCCTGCGTCGTATCCATCTCCGCGCTGAGTCGGCGGAACGCTTCCAGCAGATCGGGCCAGTTGTCCTTGATTTCCGAGGGGCGCGAGCCCGGCAGCAGCACGATGCGCGGCGAGCCGCCCGAAAGGTTCATCCCCTCCCAGGCCAGCGCATCGGTCGGCAGCGATTGGTCGAACAGCGGGTGTCCGATGAACCGTGCTTTGACGCGGTGTTGCGCGAACCATTGCGGTTCAAACGGCAACAGGCAGAGCACCAGGTCCGACCACCGCCGCAGTTTGTTCACACGCCACGAACCCCACGCCCAGACCTGCGGCGCCACGAGGTTGACCACCTTCGCCGGCGGTTGTCCGTCCCGCCCGTCGTAGCGCTTTTTGATCGTTTTCATGATGCCCCAGTTGGCCGCGGGGCTGTCGGTCGGTACGTGTATCGCCACCTGGTGGCCGGCCATCCAGCGTTTGAGGACGCGCACGCGTTTGAAGTGGCGCCCGATCTCCGCCAGGGAGCTGGCCCCCATCGAGCCGCGCCCGCAGGTGTGCGCGATCAACTCGGCGCCGGCGTCGGCCATGCGCGGTCCGCCCAGCGCGCAGATCGGCACCTGCGGCGCCAAGCGGCGCAATTCGGCGATCACCGGGGCGGCGTGCTCATCGCCGCTCGGCTCAAACGCGGTAAAAAGAATACAGGGAAGCTTGCTGGGCATTGCGATATCGGAATCGACAACAGCGCGGCTGTCAACGCGCCGATGGCCGAACCGATGACTCGGGGTTTTCGAGCAGGCCGTGACGCGTGAAAAATTCCATTAAAACTTCTGAATAACGCTGGGAATTGACCGGGAAATCGTTGTGGTCGCTGTCGAACAGTTCCAGTTGTGCATTCGGCGTCGCTTCAGCCAATTTTTGACCATGGCTTGCCGGGATGATTGAATCGTGTTCTCCGTGCATGATGAGCACCGGTCCGTCGTACTGTTTCAGGACGGCGCGGTTGTCGAACGGATCGCGCACGGCGAAGGGAGGGATGCCGAACCGCCCGGCCATGGCCTTGACGGAGGTGAACGTGGATTGCAGCACAATCGCCGCCGGCTTGCGATGCCGCGCCAGTGAGCAGACCACCCCGCCGCCCAGCGACCGGCCGTGAAAAATGATTTGCCTGGGATCGACATCGTCCCGTTTGGCGATCCGGTCATAGGCGACAGTGTAATCGGCGGTGATCCCCGACTGGCTGGGTGTGCCGGTCGAATTGCCGTACCCGCGGTACTCGACCAGCGCGACCGAAATGCCTCGGCCGGTGTAGAACATCGCATCCAGCCAGAGGGATTGCTGGATCAACTCCGCGTTGCCGTGGGCGAAGATAACGACCGGTCCGGGATGGTTCGCATCGACCCCGTTGCCGGTAATGAACCACATCTCGATGCGCGCCCGGTCCGATTCAATCCATTGGATGTTTGTGCCTGGTTGCCCCGCAGTCTTGGGTATCGCCGTGAAATGTCGTGGAAACAGCACACGCCGCTGGATCAGCCATCCCAGGCCCAGCCAGACCGTATACACGACTACCAGAACCGTCATCCAGTACATGAGTCGTTTTCTCATCAGCAGGCCTTGCCCTGTGAGGTCGATGGCGTGTAGGGTCCGGGAAACCGAACCGGAGCCCGACTGTGAAATCATACCGTAAGGAACTGTGGTTCAACACCAAAACCCGCCGCGATTACATCAACATCACCCCGCAGGTCGAAGACGCACTGCGGGAATCCGGCATCACCGAGGGCCTGTGCCTGGTCAACGCCATGCACATCACCGCCAGCGTCTACATCAACGACGCCGAATCCGGCCTCATCGCCGATTACGACGATTGGCTGGAACAGCTCGCCCCGTTCAACGCCTCCGGCGATGTCTACCGGCACAACCGCACCGGCGAAGACAACGCCGACGCCCACATGAAGCGTCAGGTCATGGGACGCGAGGTGGTGGTCGCCGTCACCAATGGAGAGCTGGACTTCGGTCCGTGGGAACAGATCCACTACGCCGAGTTCGACGGCCGCCGCCGCAAACGCGCGCTGATCAAAATCATCGGGCAGTGACTCGCAGCCGGTTTTGAAGCATCCGGTCGACGGTTCGTTCGGGTCCGGCTATGCGATTGAATGCAGCGCCGAGGCCATCTCGTCGTGCAGCGGACCGTTGGAAACGATCAATGCTTGTTTTGGCATATCGATGTCCAGCGGTTTGCCGTCGATGGTGGTGACCGTGCCCCCGGCTTCGGTGACGAGCAGGTAGCCGGCGGCGATGTCCCAGGGATTCAACTTGAACTCCCAATAACCATCGAACCGCCCGGCGGCAACGTAGGCCATATCCAGCGCCGCCGAGCCGAGCCGACGAATGCCGCGCACCCGTCTGGTCATCGCGCAGAACTGCGGCAGGTTGTTCTTCTCGCTGGTGTGTTTGTCGTAGGGAAAGCCGGTGACAATCAGCGAGCGGATCAGCGCGTTGGTGGTGCTGACGCGCAGCGGCTTGGCCTGGCCATCCGGTCCGGTCAGATGGGCGCCGCCTCCCGCGGTGGCACTAAACATTTCATCGCGCATCGGATCGTAAATCACACCGACCAGGGGTTCTTGATTTTCGTAAAGGGCGATGGAGACGCAGAAGTGGGGCAGGCCGTGAGCGAAATTGTTGGTCCCGTCGATCGGATCGATGAACCAGCGGTAGGGCGAATCGGCCCGGTCGGTTCGGCCGGATTCCTCGGCTACAATGCCGTGCTCAGGAAAATCGGCGCGCAGACGTTCGAGAATCAGGTTTTCCGCCCGCGTGTCGAACTCGGTCACCATGTCGGTTTCGCTCGACTTGGTGTCCATGGCCATGCCCCCGGCGAACGCGCCCCGCAGCATGTCCCCGGCCTGGCGCGCGATGGTTTGGCTCTTGTGCAACGTCTGAGAAAGGGATAACGAGGTCATGGCGACTACTATAACGTGGTCATCCGCATCACAGAATTGAGACGTGGAACATGCACGATGATGACAAGGTTTGCCTGTGTTTCGGGGTTTCCAAGCGGAAGATTGTCCACTTCTGCCGCCGTGAGAGGCCTGCGGTCGCCTCGCTGATCAGCCAGTGTCTTTCGGCGGGGACGGGCTGCCAGTGGTGCGTGCCTTTCATTAAGGATCTTCACCGGCAGGTGCTGGATGGCGTTGAAGAACCCGATCTGGCGGTGAATCCCCAGGAATACGCCGCCCAGCGAGCCGCCTATCGTCGCACCGCAGAGAGTGGGGAGGCCTAGGACGATTCCCGTCTTGTGAAAAATTGGTTAAAAACCCATTTTCCGGCCTTGACTGGTCATAACAAACCCTTATACTTGCCGATCTTTGACCCCATTGAGCGGTTGTACAGGGATAGTGTTTCCGTTCCCTGCCGGATATGGGGCGACGGTGTGAAAGGCAGTTGATGACGTCGAACATGATCCGAATTCGTATGGAGGCGTACGATCACCAGGCACTGGACGCCTCGGCGAAGGAGATTGTCGATCACGCCAAGCGGACCAACGTCCCGGTATCGGGGCCGATTCCGCTGCCGACTCGGATTGAGCGTTACACGGTGTTGCGCAGCCCGCACATCGACAAAAAATCGCGTGAGCAGTTTGAGATTCGCACCCACAAGCGGATCATCGACATTTACGAGCCCAACGCACGGACCGTCGAGGCCTTGAACCGACTGGTCGTCCCGGCGGGCGTGTTTGTGAAGATCAAGGCGTGACACGGAGTCGCGCGGCTGGAAAGAACGGCGGGTAGCCATCCGCCGGTGATCAGCGGGGCATTTCCCGCAAACAATCAAACGGGGCAGGGTTCCTCTGCACGGCAAGAACGCAGCACCCCGGGAGGTTCGATTCGATGGCCGCTTCGCTCATTGGCAAAAAACTGGGAATGACGCGCGTCTACCGGGGCGACATGCAGGTGCCGGTCACCGTGATTCAGGCCGGGCCTTGCTACGTCAGCCAGATCAAGACGCCGGACAAAGACGGATACGCCGCGGTGCAGATCGCTTTCGAGGACATCAAGCCCCGGCGTTCGACCCGCCCGGTGATCGGCCACGACCACCAGGCCGGACTGACGGCCAAGCGGCACCACCGCGAGTTTCGCGTCGACGAGTCGGAGTTGGAGAACTACGAACTCGGCCAGGAACTCAATGTGGACGTGTTCGAATCGGTGAAGTTCGTTGACGTGATCGGCACGAGCAAGGGCAAGGGTTTTCAGGGCGTGATGAAACGCCACGGCTTCAAGGGCCAACTGGCCAGCCACGGCGTGGAGCGCAAGCACCGCTCGGCCGGTTCGATCAACGCCCACGCCGTCAACGCCGGTAAGGCCGGCGGTGTAAAGAAGGGCAAGAAGATGGCCGGGCACATGGGCGACGAACGCGTCACCCTGCGTAGTCTGGACGTGATCGAGATCGACAAGGACAAGCACCTGATTCTGGTCAAGGGCCCGATCCCCGGCCCCAAGCAGGGTCTGGTGCAGATACGGGAGGCCATACGGCTTTACCGCAGCAAGGCGAGGATCGCCTCCGAGAGTTCGTAAGTCAGTTGGTGAAACTGCGAGCTCACGACAACTCGGTTGGTCCGCATCGTGTGGACAATCAGCCGAGTCGCAAGCAGGGCGGCCGAAGCAGTGAATACGGTCGGCCTGCACGCGGCGAAACGTTCCCCAAACCCGGGAACAGGTGAACAGACATGATCGAGATACCTGTATATTCTGTGGACGGACAGACGTCCGGCAAAATGAAACTCGACGAGCAACTGCTCGGCGGGGAAGTACGCCCTGCGCTGCTCAAGCAGGCGTACGTCATGTTCCACGCCAATCGGCGGCAGGGATCGGCGGCCAACCGCGGACGCAGCGACAAGGAAGGATCCACACGCAAGCTCTACCGCCAGAAGGGCACCGGACGCGCCCGACGCGGTAACGTGCGCACCAACGTGATGCGGGGCGGCGGCGTCGCCTTCGCCAAACGCGCCCGCGACTTCCGCCAGGCCATGCCCGTCAAGATGCGCCGCCTGGCCAACCGCAACGCCCTGCTCAGCAAGATTCAGGATCAGGAGATCCGGGTCGTCGACGATTTCGGAATCGACCAGCCCAAGACCGCCCGTTTCGCCGAGATTCTCCACGCCCTGAAAATCAACCGCACCTGTCTGCTGGCTGTCGGAGCGGACAAACCGGGCGTGACGATGTCGGCCCGAAATATCGCCGATATCACCACGATCCAGATCGATCAAATCAACGCCTACGACCTCCTGTCGAGGCGTTTTTTACTGGTCGAAAAAGACGTGCTGCAGAACTACCTCGACGGCCTGGCCGCGACGAGCCGTCAACCGCAGGAGGCCGCCTGATGCACGCCACGCAGATCGTTCTCAAGCCGCTGATCACCGAGAAAAGCACGTGGGAATCGGGCGCGCGCAACCGGTATCACTTTGAAGTCCATACCGAAGCCAACAAGGAAATGATCCGCCGCGCCGTGCAGGAGCTGTACAAGGTCCGCGTGACCGGCGTGTCCACCATCAACCGCAAGGGCAAGTACCGCCGCACCCGCTTCGGACCGGCGAAAACCAAGGACTGGAAAAAAGCGATCGTGGAACTGCATCCCGATGACCGCATCGATCTGTTCTGAGCTACGAACCACGGATTGAACCATGGCCATACGCGTATACAAACCGACGACCCCCGGCCGGCGCAATGCTTCGGTCAACCTCTACTCCGAGGTGACCAAGAAGACGCCCGAGAAGTCGCTGCTCAAGCCGCTGAGCAAGACCGGCGGCCGCAACAACAAGGGTGTCATCACGTGCCGGCACCGCGGCGGTGGACACAAACGCCGCTACCGCGTGATCGATTTCAAGCGCAACCGGCGACTGGATCAGACCGCCACCGTGATCGGCATCGAGTACGATCCCAACCGCTCCTGCAACATCGCACTGATCGAATACGAAGACGGCGAGCGCAACTACATCATCGCCCCGGTCGGCCTGAAAGACGGTATGCAGGTGGTGGCGGCCAGCGAGCAGGCCGAGCCCCAGGTCGGCAACAACATGCAACTGAAACACATTCCCGCCGGCCTGACGGTTCACAACGTGGAACTGCAACCCGGTCGCGGCGGGCAGATGGGCCGCTCCGCCGGTTCGGCCATCCGCCTGACCAACAAGGAAGGCAAGTGGGCCACGCTGGTTCTGCCCAGCGGCGAAATCCGACAGGTCCACCTGCAGTGCCGGGCCACGATCGGCCAGGTCGGCAACACCGACCACGGTCTGGTGAAGCTCGGCAAGGCCGGCCGCAAACGTTGGCTGGGTGTCCGTCCGACGGTGCGCGGCATGGCGATGAGCCACCATGCTCACCCCCTGGGCGGCGGGGAAGGACGCAGCAAGGGCGGACGCGCTCCGGTCAGCCCCACGGGCGTCCCGGCCAAGGGCGGCGGCACCCGCGATCGCAAGAAGAGTTCGACCAAGCGGATCATCCGTCGCCGCAAGACCGTGCGTTATGGTTTCGCTCCGAAATAACCGCAAGGAACACCCACGATGTCGCGAAGCTTGAAAAAAGGCCCGTTCGTCAACGAGAAGCTCTACCGCAAGGTCGACCAGCTCAACGAGAACAACGCCAAACGCCCGTTGAAGACCTGGGCCCGCGCCTGCACGATCGTGCCCGAATTTGTCGGACATACTTTTCAGGTCCACAACGGCAAGACCTTCATCGACGTGTTCGTCACCGAAGACATGGTCGGACACAAACTGGGTGAGTTCAGCCCGACGCGGACGTTCCGAGGACACCGCCAGAACAAGTAACGCCCGCGCGTGGAGATACGTCAGATGGCTTTTTCCAGTACCTACAAGTTCGCCCGCATCAGCCCGCGCAAGGCGCGGTTGTTGGTGGACATGATCCGCGGCAAGCAGGTCGACGAGGCGATGACCGCCCTGGAGTTTTCGACCAAGCGCGCTGCGATCATGGTCCGCAAGACATTGGCCGCCGCCGTCGCCGACGCCGACCAGGCCGAAGCCGATATCCGCAACCTGGTGGTCACCGAGGCCCGCGTCGACGAGGGCCCGACCATGAAGCGCTGGCAGCCCAAAGATCGCGGCCGGGCGCATCCGATCCTCAAACGCACCAGCCACATCGTCGTGGCCGTGGATGAAAAAGGATAAGCATGGGCCAGAAAACGCATCCATTCGGGTTCCGAGTCGGCATCACCGAAGCGCACAAGAGTCGCTGGTACGCGCCCAAGTTGCTCTACGGCGAGTTGCTGGTGGAGGATCAGAAGATCCGCAAGTTCGTCGACCAGCGACTGAACCGCACGCCGCCCTTCGCCGCCGTCAGCGATATCTCCATCGAGCGCACCCGCGAGGAGTTGAAGGTGATCCTGCGGACGGCCCGGCCGGGCCTGGTCATCGGACCCAAGGGCGCCGAGGTCGACCAGTTGACCGGCGACCTGCAGAAACTGACCGGCCGAAAGGTCGTGATCAACATCGTGGAAGTGAAGGACCCGGACCTGGATTCCAAATTGATCGCCGAGTCGATCGCCGAACAGCTCAAGAAGCGTGCCGGTTTCCGCCGCGTGCTCAAGCAGCGGGCCGATTCGGCCATGGGCGCTGGCGCCAAGGGAGTGAAGATTCAGATTTCCGGCCGGCTGGGCGGAGCCGACATGGGTCGCAAGGAAACCATCCGCCTCGGTTCGATTCCCCTGCAGACGCTCCAGGCCAACGTGGATTACGGTTTTACCGAGAGCAACACGACGTACGGGGTGATCGGGATCAAGGTGTGGATTTACAAGGGCATGTACGAGCAGATCGGCGAAGGCGAAGAGTTCAGCCGCGCCGCCGGCGCTCGCCCGCGTGCCCGAGGTCGTCACTGAGTTGAAATGAAACCGGCCGCGTGAGCCGGGTAAGGAGCCGTTGCCATGCCCATTATGCCCAAACGCGTCAAGCATCGTAAGCAGATGCGTCGCGTGAAAAACCGCAACGCCACGCGGGGCAATTACGTCGCCTTCGGCGAATACGGATTGCAGTGTTTGGAGAACGGCTGGCTGACGGCGCGGCAGATCGAAGCCGGTCGTATCGCCGCCACGCACTTCCTCCGCCGCGAGGGCAAGATTTTCATCCGCGTCTTCCCCGACAAGCCGATTTCCAAGAAGCCGCTGGAAACCCGCATGGGCAAGGGCAAGGCCGAAACCGAGTACTGGGCCGCCGTGGTCAAGCCCGGCACGATTCTCTACGAGATTGCCGGCGTCCCGCAGAACATCGCCAAGCAGGCGCTGAACCGCATCGCCCACAAGATGCCCTTCCGCGTCCGTTTGGTCGAACGCCGTCACGGCATGTAAGGCCGACGAGCCAGTGAAAGGACCGTCACGATGAAAGCCGAAGAGTCACACAAACTGAGCGACGAGGAGGTGAGCGTGGAAGTGCAGCGCCTCCGCCGCCATCTGTACGACCTGAAGAGCCAGGCGGTCACCGAAAAACTGGAAGACCCGACCCAACTGTCCAAGACCCGGCGCGACATTGCCCGTCTGCTCACCGAGCAGCGTGCCCGGCAACTGGCCGAGCAGGCCGAAGGTAAATCCTCATGACAACACCCGGTCCCACCACCGCCGCCTCCACCGAGCGCAAAGCCATCAAGGGCGTGCGCGTCGGCGTGGTCGTCTCCGACAAGCGCGACAAGTCGCGCAAGGTCGTCGCCACGTACCAGATCAAGCATCCCAAGTATGGCAAGTTCATCAAGCAGCGGTCGATGTTCCAGGTGCACGATGAAAGCAACGATTCCCGGCAGGGCGACACCGTCGAAATCGTCCCCTGTCGGCCCATCAGCAAAACCAAGAGCTGGCGGCTGGTCCGTGTGATCGAGCGCGCCCCGGGAGGCCCGGCCTGAACCGCCAGGTGCGAACGTCATGATCCAACAGGAATCCAGAGTTGATGTGGCCGACAACACCGGCGCCAAGATCGCACAGATCATCCGCGTCCTCGGCGGTTCGACCGGCAGCGGCAAGTTCACGCGTAAATCCGCCGGCGTCGGCGATCGCGTCATCGTCACCATCAAAAAGGCCCTGCCCAACGGCGAAGTCAAGGAACACCAGATTTGCACCGCCGTCGTCGTCCGGACCAAGCACCCGACGCGCCGACCCGATGGCAGCTTCGTCCGCTTCGACCGCAACGCCGTCGTCATCATCGATCCCGAAGGCAACCCCAAGGGCACGCGCATCTTCGGCGCCGTCGCCCGTGAACTGCGTGAGCAGAATTACATGAAGATCGTCTCCCTGGCCTCGGAGGTCATCTGACGATCCGCACTCAGGACTCAAGACTCAGGACTTATCGTCATGGCTTTACACGTAAGACAAGGCGACCTCGTTCAGGTCATCGCCGGAAACGACCGCGGCAAAACCGGTCGTGTGCTCAAAGTGATTCCCGACGAGGGCCGCGTGATCGTGGAAGGCGTCAACGTGCGGCAGAGGCACGTGCGCCCTTCCCAGAAAAATCCCCAGGGCGGGCGGATCAGCCGCGAGATGTCCATCCACATCTCCAACGTGCAGCCGATCAGCCCCTCGACCGGCAAGCCCACACGCGTGCGGTTTGATCGGCGTGACGATGGCAGCAAGGTCCGCGTGGCCGTGCGCGGCGGCGATGAACTGAGCGTCCTGAAAAAGGCGAAAAAGTAATCCCCCGGGCCGGTGCCCGCCAGATAAACGTTGGGTTTCGACATGATCCCGAATTTCAAGCAACAGTTCGACAGTCAAATCAAAGCCAAGGTCGCCGAGAAGTTCGGCCTGACCAATCCCCATGCCCTGCCCCAGGTGGAAAAGGTGGTCCTGAACGTCGGCATGGGTAAGGAATTGGACGGCACCAAGGTCAAGTCGCACGTGATGGATCAGGTTTTGGCCGACCTCACCGCCATCAGCGGCCAGAAGCCGGTCATCATCAAGGCGCGCAAGTCCGTGGCGAACTTCAAGGTGCGCGAGGGCTATCCCACTCACGCCATGGTCACCCTGCGGGGCCAGCGCATGTGGGAGTTTCTCGAGCGTCTGATCCACCTGGCGATCCCGCGCGTCAAGGACTTCCGTGGCCTGAAAACCACCAGCTTCGACAAGGCCGGCAATTATTCGCTCGGCGTCACCGAGCAGGGCATCTTCCCTGAAATCAACATGGCCGAAGCGCAGTACGCGCACGGCATGAACATCAATATCGTCTTTGCCAATTCGGACCCGGAAAAATCGCAGTTCGTGTTGGCGGAGTTGGGCATGCCGTTCCAGCGCGAGGAGCAGGCGGCCTGATCGGAACTGCCGGAGAACATTCATGGCCAGTAAATCGACCTTTGAACGCATGAATCGCGTCCGCCGAACGGTGGACAAGCACCGCAAGCTCCGCGAGGAGTTGAAGAAGAGCGGGGATTATGCGGCCCTGGCGCGCCTGCCGCGCGACGCCAGCCCCACGCGCGTCCGCAACATGTGTGCTCTGACCGGGCGCACCCGCGGTGTGTACCGCAAGTTGAAGATCAGCCGAATCATGCTCCGTAAACTCGCCCTGGAAGGCAAGATTCCCGGGATGAAAAAGTCCAGCTGGTAACCGCAGCGGCGCCGGGATGAACACCAGCCCGGCCCGATGGAGATACGACGAATGTCCATGAGCGACCCCATCGCCGACATGCTCACGCGGATACGCAACGCCGCACGCAACCGCGCCCGCCACGTTGTGGTCAAGCGCTCCAAGGTCTGCACCGGCATCGCCGAGGTCCTTAAACGCGAGGGCTACATCAGCGATTTCGATTCGATCGACGACGGCCGACAGGGCCAACTGCGAATCGCCCTGAAGTACGGTCCGCGCGGTGAGCAGATCATTCATCACCTCGATCGCGTCTCCCGGCCCGGTCGACGTGTTTACAACGGCGTCGAGGAGTTGCCCCGTCCCATGGCCGGCCTGGGCATCGCCATTGTTTCCACCAGTTCCGGCATCCTGTCCGATCGGCAGTGCCGCGATCAGAAAGTCGGAGGCGAGTTGCTCTGCACCGTTGAGTAAACCCACCGGCGGGCCTGTGACCCGCCAGAAGGATTGAACGATGAGCCGCATTGGTAAAACTCCGATCGACATTCCCGGCGGGGTGAACGTCACCCTCAACGGGCGCACCGTCACCGTTCAGGGCCCCAAAGGCACGCTGACCATGGACCACCGCCCCGAGGTCGAAGTCGCCGTCGAGGACAAGCAGGTCCTGGTGACCCGCCGCAATGACGCCAAGGCCTCCCGTGCCTTCCACGGCCTGACCCGCGCGCTGATCCAGAACATGGTGGTCGGCGTGACGCAAGGTTACAAGAAGGAACTGGAGATCAACGGCGTGGGTTGGAACGCCCAGGTCCAGGGACGGCAGCTCAAGCTCAACATCGGCTACGCCGACACGCGCGTCCTGGAAATTCCCATGGGCGTTGAAGTGAATGTCCAGGGCAACAAGATCAGCGTCGAAGGCATCGACAAGCAGGCCGTCGGCGAGTTCGCGGCGCGCACCCGCTCCCAGCGCATACCCGAGCCCTACAACCACAAGGGCATCAAGTACGCCGACGAGGTGTTGGTCAAGAAGGAAGGTAAGGCGTTCGCCAGCGGCGGCGCGTAATTTCAATACGGATCGATTGCGATGGATAAGAACAAGCTCAAAACCGCCCGACGCATCCGCCGCAAACGCGGCCTGCGCAAAAAACTGCTCGGAACGCCCGATCAGCCCCGGCTGACCGTCTTCCGCTCCAACAAGCAGATTTACGCCCAGGTGGTCAACGACGTCCTCGGAAAAACCCTCGCGTCCGCCAATTCCCTCAAGCAAGACGACGGCAGCGGTATCCAGGCCGCCGCCAAGGTCGGGAAAACCGTGGCCGAGAGCGCCAGGAAAGCCGGCGTTCAGGCCGTTTGCTTCGATCGCAACGGATACAAGTACCACGGCCGCATCAAGGCGTTGGCCGATGCAGCGCGGGAGGCCGGACTCAAGTTCTAAACCCCAGGCCTTCGCGCCCGCAACAGATGGGATTCAGATATGGCAGAAATGCTCGAAGAAACCGGATCACTGGAATCGCCGACGATCGGCATCTACCGAACCGCCGCCACCGTCAAGGGTGGACGCCGCTTCAGCTTCGGAGCCCTCGTCGCCGTCGGTGATCGCAACGGACAGATTGCCCTGGGTTACGGCAAGGCGCCCGGTGTTCCCGCCGCCATCGAGAAAGCCCAGAAGAGCGCCAAGAAAAACCTGCACACCATCGTCCGGCAGGGGCGCACCATCCCCCACGAAGTCACCGGACGGTTCGGTGCGGCGGTGGTCCGGTTGATCCCCGCCAGTCCCGGTACCGGTGTGATCGCCGGCGGCACCGTTCGCGCGGTGCTCGAAATGGCCGGAATCAACGACTGTCTGACCAAGAGCTACGGCTCGAACAACCAGAAAAATCTTTGCAAGGCCACGATGCAGGGCCTGCTCGCCCTGCGGTCCAAGGAAGAGGTGGCCCGGCTGCGTGAAGTCGAATTGCCCGAGACACTGGTCGATGAAAAGCTGGCGCGGGGCAGCGCTTTCGTGACCATCCGTGAGGAAACACCCTCCACCAAGCCGAAAGAAGAACGCGATCGTGGCCGCGGCGGCAAAGGTCGGGGGCGCGGCGGTCCCGGCAAGGGACGCGGCAAGAGGCAAGGCCGACGTGATAGCGGCCCCAGGGCGGCCGAAAAACCCGGGTCCGCACAGCCCAAGGCGCAAGCCGGCGAATCGGCTCCTCCCGCCGAGCCCAAAACCTCCGACACACCGGCCGGCGAGACCGATGCGAGCGGGGAAACCGCGAAGGACTGAACACCCAACCCATGCATCGATCCGCGGGGTCGATGCCGGACGGCCGACGCCGACGACTGGCCAGCGGCCGGAGTGGAATAGACCATGGCAATGATTCATGAAATCACGAAGTTGGTCGGCAAGCACAAGGCGCGCAAGCGCATCGGCCGCGGCCCCGGTTCGGGCGCCGGAAAAACCGCCGGACGCGGACACAAGGGTGCCGGTTCCCGGGCGGGCTTCACCGGTTCGATCAACGCGCTCTACGAAGGCGGCCAGACCCCGTACTTCCGTCGCATTCCCAAACGCGGTTTTTCCAACGTGCGCTTCCGTACCAACTACAACATAGTCAACCTCCGTGCGCTTGAGCAGCGCTTTGCCGATGGCGATACCGTCGATCGCGAATCCCTGCTCAAAGTTGGACTGCTTCGCCACAAGGACGATCCCATTAAGATTCTCGGCGAGGGCGAGTTGACCAAGAAACTGACCGTCACCGTGGAGAAGTTTTCCGGATCGGCAAAGAAGAAAATCGAAGCCGCGGGTGGCTCGGTCACTGCGCTGCAGCCGTCTGACGAGAACGGCAAGACGACCAAGGCCGCGAAGGAGAAACCTTCCCGGAAGTCGGCCAAGGATAAAGCCAAGGCCGAAGTGAAAACCGAGCCGGAGAAAAAGACCAAAGCCAAGGCGGAAGCCGTAGCCGAGGAACAGCAACCCGAGGCCGAGGCGATGGCTCCAGCTGAAGAGGAACCCAAGGCCGGCGAAAAGGATGAAACCAATACCCCGGCCGAAACCGAGGAAAAATCGGACGATGCCGGTTAACAGGGGTTTGTGATGCTTCAGGCGTTTTTCAACATCTTCAAAATTCCCGAGCTGCGCAAGCGGTTGCTGTTCACCATCTTCATCCTGGTGATCTATCGCATCGGCTTCTGGATTCCGCTGATGGGCGTGGACCAGGCGACGATGGCCGATGCCGCGAAAAAAGCCGCCGAAGAGCAGTCCGTCTTTGGCGCCATGCTCGACTATATTTCCATCTTTACCGGCGGTTCGTTCAGCCAGTCCACGCTGTTCGGCCTGGGCATCATGCCTTACATCTCCGCCGCGATTATCTTCCAGTTGCTCGGAACGGTCAGCGATAAGCTAAAAAAACTTCAGCAGGATCCGGCCGGGCGGCAGAAGTTTCAGGAATACATCCGCTACGCCACCGTGGGTCTGTGCGTGATCCAGGCCGCGTTCTGGATGAGTTTCCTTGAGAGCCAGCAGTGGGTCTATCCCGACTACAGCGGCTCCATGCTCTTCTGGTTGTCGGGCGTTACCGGCATGACCGCCGGCACCGTCTTCATGATGTGGCTGGGCGAACAGATTGATAAATACGGCATCGGCAACGGCGCTTCGTTGATCATCACCGCCGGCATTCTGGCGCGCATGGACGACGCGGCACTGTGGGTTGGCAAGGAATTCGCCACGATTGGGCCGATGAAATTGCTTCTTCTGGTGGGCGGGTTCATTCTCGTGGTCGGCGGCTCGGTGTTGATCACCCAGGGCCAGCGGCGCATTCCCGTGCAGCAGGCCAAACACACACGCGGTCGTCGTGTCTACGGCGGACAGCGCAGTTACCTGCCGCTGCGCGTCAACCACGGCGGCGTGATGC
This sequence comes from Phycisphaeraceae bacterium, assembly GCA_028282685.1. Classification (GTDB taxonomy): domain Bacteria; phylum Planctomycetota; class Phycisphaerae; order Phycisphaerales; family Zrk34; genus JANQHK01. The sequence continues at coordinate 23,641 of JANQHK010000107.1, read as the reverse complement.
CCATCATCTTTGCCAGTTCACTGATGATGCTGCCCACCATGATCTTCGGCGCTTTGGCCGGTCGCTTTCAGAACAAGGAAGGCTTCTTTGCCGACATCTTCAACTTCCTCAACAACGAACTGGGTAAGAATCAGGGCGGCTATCTCTACACCCTGGTCTACGTGGTCATGATCTACTTCTTCGCCTACTTCTGGACGACCGTTCAGTTCCAGCCGAAGGAGATGAGCACGCAACTGCGGGATCACGGTTCGTTCATTCCGGGCCTGCGTCCTGGGCCGCGCACCGCGGAACATCTTGAAAAGGTCATGGAACGGATCACCTACGTCGGTGCCGGCTTTCTGGCGGTGATTGCGGTGATTCCCACGCTGGTTTCCAACTGGGCGGGGATTCCGTTCTTTGTTTCGGCGTTCCTGGGTGGTACGGGCCTGCTGATTACGGTCAGCGTCTGCCTGGATTTCGTCCAGCGGATCGAAGCGCAGCTGTTGATGCGGAATTACTCGGGTTTTCTCAGTAGCGGTAAGGGAGGCAAGGGACCGCGGATTCGCGGAGCCCATGGCGGATAAATCCCACCGCCGGTGGCGGAATTGCCCCGAGGTGTTACAATTTTGGGTTTCCCGATTTTCGGCGGATCGGACGGAACCAGCACGACAGACGCCGAACCGGTCCACGCGATGGCGATCAGCTTGAAGAATCGTGAGCAGATCGAACAGATGCGACGGTCCGGACGAATTGTGCGGGAAGCGTTGCGTCGGTGCACCGCGGCATGCCGGGCAGGCGCCACGACCGAGCAGGTTGACGCCCAGGCCCAGGCCGTCCTCGATGAAACCGGCGCCGTGGGGTTGTTTAAGAACTACCCCACGTATCAACCGGGCGAAGGATTCCCGGCCTGCACGTGCGTCTCCATCAACGAGGAGGTGGTGCACGGCATCCCGGGATCGCGGGTCATCCGCGACGGCGACATCGTGAGCATCGACTTCGGCTGCCGGCTCGATGGCTGGTGCGGCGACTCGGCCACCACCGTCCTGGTCGGCGACGTCGAACCGGCGATCCGAAAGCTCTGCCAGACGACCGAGCACGTGCTCGAAATCGCCCGGCAGAACATTCGGCCCGGACGAAAGTGGTCGCAAGTGGCTCGGTTGATGGAAGGTTACGCCGTCAAGGCCGGGTTCGGCGTCGTCAAGGACTTCGTCGGACACGGCATCGGCCGCTCGATGCACGAGGAACCGAAGGTTCCGAACTTCGTCAGCCACGACTTGCTGGCGCGTGACATTGAGCTGGCGCCGGGACTGGTTCTGGCCGTGGAGCCGATGTGCTGCATGGGCTCGGAACAGGTGAAGGTGCTGGAAGACGGGTGGACGGTGGTGACGACCGACCGCCGGCCCGCCGCGCATTACGAGCATACGATCGCCGTGACCGACAACGGCTGCGAAGTGCTGACCGACGGCACGTGAACGGATATACGAACGTGGAGGCCCGGCAACCACCGGGCGACATATGGCCAAAGAAGACAAGATCCAGGTGGAGGCCGAGGTGACCGACGCGCTGCCGAACGCCATGTTCAAGGTGCGACTGGAAAACGGTCACGAGGTCCTGGCCCACCTGGCTGGAAAGATGCGCATGCACTACATCAAGATCGTGCCCGGAGACAGGGTCTCCGTGGAGATCAGCCCGTACGATTTGAACAAGGGACGCATCACTTACCGCCACTGAGGTTTGTCATGAAAGTTCGATCCAGCGTCAAACGCATTTGTGAGAATTGCAAGATCATCCGTCGCAAGGGCGTGGTGCGCGTCATCTGCACCAACCCCAAGCACAAGCAGCGACAAGGATAATCCCGGAGACCCGTTATGCCCCGTATCTCAGGTGTGGACATCCCGGACAGCAAGCCGATCCGTATCGCTCTGCGTTACATCTTCGGTATCGGTCCCAAGTTCGCCGACGACATCTGCCGCGAAGCGAACATCGAGCCCGGCGTCCGGGCCAACAAACTGACCGAAGACGAGCTGGCCAGCATCGCGCACATCCTCGAAAACAACTACGTCGTCGAGGGCGCCCTGCGCCGGCAGGTCAGCCAGGACATTGCCCGGCTGCGCGACACGCGGTGCTACCGCGGCGATCGCCACCGGCGCGGCCTGCCCGTGCGCGGCCAGCGCACCCAGACCAACGCGCGCACCCGCAAGGGCAAGAAGAAAACCGTCGCCGGCAAGAAGGGCGTCAAGGGGCACTAAAGCAAAAGCAAACCCATGCGGACCGCACGTGCGACCGCACCGACGAAGTGAGCGACCCCGGCGGTCGCGACCGCAGCTTCGAGGAGAACAATGGCCAAACGCAGCAAGAAAATCCGACGGCACGTGGTCAAGGGCATCGCCCACATCAAAGCCACGTTCAACAACACGCAGGTCACCATCACCGACACCAACGGCGAAACCCTGGCGTGGGAATCGGCCGGAACGGTGGGTTTCAAGGGCGCGCGCAAGAGCACCCCTTTCGCCGCCGGACGCGCCGCCGAATCCGCCGCCTCCAAGGTCCGCAAGATGGGCATGAGTGAAGTGGAAGTGCGGATCAAGGGCCCGGGCCCCGGCCGCGAATCCGCCGTGACCTCGTTGCAGTCGGCGGGACTGAAAATCACCGCCGTGCAGGACAACACGCCGATTCCGCACAACGGATGTCGAGCCCGCAAGAAACGACGCGTCTAACGCACCCAACCGACCCGCGCGAAGAAGGGACCGCCGCCGCCGGCAGCCGGCGACAGGTCACCGATACCGCGGGCGAAAAGCCACAACCGGCTGCGCTGCCCAGGAGATTCCGCCATGCGTATTCGATGGAGAGGCCTTGAACTGCCCTCGCGCGTTCTGTCCGATCCCGAACTCAACACCGACTACTACGGCCAGTTCGTCGTCGAGCCCTTCGAGCGCGGCTTGGGAACCACCGTCGGTAACTCCCTGCGACGCGTGCTGCTTTCGACCATCGAAGGCGCCGCCGTCACCAAGGTTCGCATCGCCAACGCCGAGCACGAGTTCAGTTCGCTGACCGGTGTGCAGGAAGATGCCACAGACATCATCCTCAACATTAAAAATCTGGTTGTCGCGATGGACAGCGACGAACCCAAGACCATGACCCTCAGTGCCGCCGGTCCCGGTGAGGTCACGGCCGATCTGATCGAGGCCGACACCTCCATCACCATCCTCAACAAGGACTTGGTGATCTGCAACCTGACCGAATCGATCGATTTCGACGTGGAGTTTCTCGTCGAGCGCGGTCGGGGATACGTCCCCGCCTCGGAACTCATGGAGCGCGAGGAAGAGCAGGAAGTGGGCTGGATTCATGTCGACGCGATTTTCTCGCCCGTCCTGCGCGTGCGCTACAAGGTGGAAGACACCCGCGTGGGCCAGAAAACCAACTACGACAAACTCACCCTGGAAGTCTGGACCAATGGCGCCGTCTCGCCGGAGATGGCGATGATTGAGGCGGCCAAAGTGCTCCGCAAGCACCTCAATCCTTTCGTGCTCTACCACGAACTCGGAGCCGAGCAGATCACCGAAGCGGCCAAGGCCTCCGTCGCGATCGATGAGGAGCTGATCGAAAAGCTGCAACTGCCCATGGAGGATCTGGAACTGTCGGTCCGGGCGAGCAACTGCCTCGAGGCCTCCAACGTGCAGCATGTGGGCCAACTGGCTTCGCTGACCGAATCCGAACTGCTGACCATGCGGGCCTTCGGCAAGACCTCCCTCAAGGAAGTCAAGCGGAAGCTGGAGGACATGGGCCTGGCGTTAGGCATGGCCATGCCGGAAGGCGTGGAGTTCGAGCCGGTCGTCATCGAGAAGGGCGAGGAAGGCGAAGAGGGGGAGGATGAACAAGACGAAATGACGGCAGGGTTCGAGGGCATCGACACCGAGCCCGAACCGACCAAAGAACCCGAGGAACCGAATTAAGTACCCGGCCGATTGACCGGCTCTGCACCTGCGACGCACGGAAAGCCCGGCGTTGATCGTGCAGGAGGAAACCGCCATGAGACACCGCATCTCCGGATACAAACTGGGTCGCGATACCGAGCATCGCACCGCGATGTTCCGCAATCTCGCCGCCGGCGTGATCCAGCACGGCCAGATCACCACCACGCTGCCCAAGGCCAAGGCCGTCCAGCCCATGGTCGAGAAGCTGATTACCCTGGCGCGCCAGGGGGATCTGCCGGCGCGCCGGCGCGCCCTGTCGATTCTCAACGATCGTCGTTTGGCCGTGACCGACAAGCAGAGCGGCGACCCGATCTTCGAAGAGCATGACGACGGCCGCGAAAAGACCCTCATCCAGAAACTCTTCGACGAGGTGGGCCCGCGCTTTGCCGATCGGCCCGGCGGATACACCCGCATCATCAAACTCGCCAGGCGCCGCATCGGTGACGGGGGAGCGCTGGTGATTCTGCAACTGGTCGGCGAAGAGGAAGGCCCGTCGGTCAAGGGCAAGTTCTCCCGCCGCCGCCGCATGCAGGACAACCGCACCGCTTACGCCGCCAAACTCCGCAAGGGCGACGTCGAAGAGGAAACGCCTGTCGCTGAAGTGGAAACCGAGGCCGAAGCCGAAGCGGATACCGAGCAGGTGCCTGCGCAGGCCGCCGAGACGGCCGGAGAAACCGCCGCCGAAGTGCAGGACGCAGCGCCGCCGGTCGAATCTACCGACGACGCAGCCGCCGAGGAACAATCGCCCGTTGAAGAAGACGAAAAAAAAGCCGATTGAGCCACGACTGAAATGAACACACCAAACGACCGTGCGCGGGTGCGAGACTCTCGAACCGGCGCGCGGTCGTTGGCGTATCGATACCAGCCCGATTCTGTGTGAGGATGCCGCCATGCAGGTGCAGATTAATTTTGGTGATATCAACAGCAGTCCGGCTTTGTCCGAACATGTCGAACAGCAATTGGTCAAGGAACTGAATCTTTCCGCTCAGCGCATCACGCGCGTGGAAGTGCATCTGCGCGATGACAAGCAGAAACGTCGCGGGCCCGATGACAAACGCTGCACCATGGAAGTCCGCCTGGCCGGAAAGCAACCGCTGGCCGTCGAAGCTGCCGCCGGCGATATCTACGAGGCCGTCAGCGAGTGCGCCGCCAAGCTCGGCCGCGCCGTGGCACGCATCATCGATCGCGCCAAGACGTAACTTCTCTTCCCTGGGCGATGGCGGCACTGCCCGAAACGCTTATTTCACCTCCACCACTTTGGCCCGAATGAACAGGACCAACTCGCTGGCGTTGTCGAGTTGAATTCCGGGGCACAGCTTGTTCAGTAATTCCGTTGAACACGAGAGCACTGCGGCCCCGCGATCCGGGAGTGTGATGTCGCTCTGAAAGGTCAGAATCTCGTTGTCCGGCTGATTGATGGAGGCAACGCTTCCACCACTGGGATCCGTTTGCAGGGTTCCCGTGGTGTTGTTGTAGGCGTCTTTCAGTTTCCCGGTTTCCTTATCGATCTTGCCATTGATATATCCGCCCGCTCGGATTGCCTGGACCGGTTCGCCCACAGGAGTGGAGATTGCCGCCGTGCGTTCCAGACGAGGCGCGGTGAGCATCGTCGACAATTGCACGTAGATGCTTTGGTTGTTTTGGCTGGCGTGGGGGCGGATCTGAACCGTTGCCCCACGCAACAGCACATCGATTTCGGGATCGAAGCTCATGGCCGAGTTCGTCCCAACCGGTTCGAGATCGGAAACGATCGTCTTTTCTTCACCCACGGTTATGGCAATCTGTTGGCGGTTCGTACAGAGTTGCCGAATTTGTGCAATGCCCCAGCCCTTGTCCTGTTGTTTGGTTAGCATGGCGACAAAACGATCGGCGGCTTCGGCGTTGAGCACCGGGGCGGTGGACGACTGGCTCAGCAATTTTTCCACATCCTGACGCGGCGCTGCCACCAGTCGCATATCCAGTGCGATCATCTTGCACTGCGTCTTGTGGTATTCATCAAGAAAAGCGGCAACCTGTTTATGAATCTGGGGAGAGGCGTAAACCAGAAGCAGGCCTTTGTCACAGGAAATGCGTTGCGACAGACCACCATTGGCAAGCCAGCCTTCCGGCTCAATGTGATTCCGAATCGCGTCCGCAAGTTGGCTTCCTTTTTTGGTAAGTTCGGCCTCTTCGTCCGGCTCTGAAATGTCAGCAAAGATGCATACCCCGGCGGTGTCATCGAAAATATTTGTCTTCAGCCCGTAATCGGTCGCGCGGTAGTTGCGCGGCTGTATGAGGAGCAGGCGGGCATCGTAAACCTTGTGGACCATGCCCGACTTGGCGATTTTGTCCCGCATGGCAATGACCACTTCGCCATCGATAAAATGCCAATCGAGCCGCAAATCGGATTCAACGCAAACGGTCTCAAGTGCGTTGAAGACGCTGATTTGCTTTTCCTCGATTTTGACATCGGTGTGTCCGGCCGATTCCATGGTTTCGCCGTCCAGGCGAATCCGTAATCCAGCCAGGCCGCCCAGTTTCTGAACCGCTTTGTACAACGGCGTGTCTATCTGGAATGCTATGGTTTTGTTCAATTGCTGTTCGTAGGGCTTGCGATCTTGAACCGGTGGGGCGGCTGAAACAGACGATATCCACAAACCCGCCCAGGCCAGACCCCAGGCCACCATCAGGGTGCGGCGATTCATGAAGGTTCTCCTGCTGAAGCGTATTGAGTGAATACAGACGGGGACCATCCCCCCCTTACAGACGTACGAATGCAGGTTTTTTCAAATAACTAGTGAGTTTTTTCAACCGGCAGGGCGCGTCACCCGTTGCCCGGCCAGCCGTCGAACACGAACTTGCCGTCTTTGCTGATCACTTCGTCGTCCACGGTGACCGTTCCGCCGGGGCGCATGTCGCACATCATGTCCCAGTGCAGGCCGGATTCGTTCGTATTGCCCGTTTCGGGATACCCCGCTCCGACGGCCAGGTGGAACGTGCCGCCGATCTTCTCGTCGAACAGCGTGTTCTTGGTGTACCGGGTGATCTGGTAATTGGTGCCGAGGGCGATTTCGCCGCCGTACCGCGCTCCGGCATCCTGGTCGAGCATCTCGTTGAGGAAGTCCTCGTTGCTTGACGCCTTGGCATCGACGACTTTTCCGCCCTCGAATGTCAGCACGATGTCGTTGATTTCGCGTCCCTGGTGCACCGCGGGGAAGGAATAGTGCACCACGCCGTTGATCCCGCCATCCGCGGCTTTGAGGTTCGGCCCGGTGAAGACCTCGCCGTCCGGGAAGTTGCATTCGCCGGCGCTGCTGAGCCAGCGCATGCCCTCGACATTGACGGTCAGGTCGGTCCCGGCGTCGTTGGTGAAATGGATTTCTTTTTTTCCGTTGAGGTAGTCGGCCACCAGCTTCTGCGATTCAGCAAGCTTGCGCCACTCAGCTACCGGATCGTCCTTGTCCAAGTGGCCGGCGGTGAAGAAAAACTCTTCGTAATCCCGTAACGACATCATCGCATCCTGCGCATGCGCATCGGAAGGGAAGATGGTCACCACCCACCGCAGAGGCTTGACGCCGGGGTCTTTGTCGGGTTCTTCAACCGCGGCGGATCGTTCCATGAATATTTTCGATATCGGCTTTCGCGCCGCTGAGGCCAGGGCCTGTTTCTTCGGATCCGCCCCACTCAGGGCCTTGGTGTTGGACGCGGAGCGGATGGCGATGGTGGCGTCGATCTGCTCCCATTCCGCTACCGCAAGCGGCGAGACGTATTTCAACTGCTCTTCGTTGGCCAGATCGTAAAAAATCTCATCGAAGCCCGGCGGGGTCATACGCAGCAGCGGGTGTGCCCCGGCACGAAGCACCTGTTCATACACCGCCTCCAGTGCCGGCTGAGCAATCGGCGGGCCCATGATCCGCACCAACTGCCCCGGTTTGACCTGTGTCGAATAATTCACCAGAACCGCTGCCAGTTTTTCCAGTCGTGAATCTCGCAAAATTAACTCCTTGTGCTGCTTGGGTTGTTTTGTGGGGTCGGGTCGGAGCAAGCCGATACCCATGGAACCGCTTGGGCTTATATTAGCCGCCGATCATGATACGAACTGTGAACAATTTACGAAAGGAGTCTGCAATGTGACATTGATTCGTGCTTTTTCAAAAACCAAGGATTTTTCCGGGGGATTCGTTACGCAATCACATCGTCTCCGCGCGCCGCTGGAAAGCTGATCTCCAGCCAGGTTGCCTGCTCATCGACCGTCACGCGCGGCTCGTCCAGCGCCGGAGCCAGCAGCAACGTATCGCCCGGTCCGAACGGCGTTGCCGACTCGGTTTCATGTTCGCAGTGCAGTTCGCCCCGGCCGGCCAGCACCATCCACACACGCACGTCGTTGATTGGACATGCCGCGGTGTATCCTGCCGCCGCTTCGGTTTTCTCCACAATGAAATGCTCGCAGCGCACCAGCCGCGTGACGGTGGTCTGTGTGCTCTCGATCACCGTATTCGGCTCAAACTCGGCCGTATCCGCCGGGCCGAAGTGAATACATTGCAGCGCTTGCTCGACATGCAATTCACGTTCGGTCCGTCCCCAGTCGTAAACGCGGAACGTGGTGTCGCTGGGCGTTTGCACCTCCGCCACGAGAATCCCCGCGCCCAGCGCGTGGCACGTTCCACTGGGCAGGTAGTGCATCTGCCCCGGTTCGACCGGCACGGCGATGACCAGGTCTTCCACGGTGTTGTTTTCGATAGCCGCGCGGAACTGCTCTGCCGTAACTCCGTTCCGCACGCCTTTGTAAATCACCGCACCCGGTTCGGCATCGACGATATACCACGCTTCGGATTTGAGAAACGCATCGGCATGGGCAGCGGCGTATGCTTCGTTGGGATGGACCTGCACGGAAAGATGCTCGTTGGCATCGAGGTACTTGACCAGCAGGGGAAAGCCGCTCGAATCCGACAGCGGCAATCGCCCCAGCAACTCAGTTCCGTGCGCGGCAATCACATCGCTGATGGTTTTACCGGCGAGCGGGCCGTTGGTGATGATGCTGTGCTCTGCGCCGCCTCCGCCGCCGCTGGCCGATGTGGTCGCGAGGTCGACCAGTTCCCACGATTCGCCGATTGCCCGGTCCGCCGGCAGCGCGCGTCCCAGCTTTTCCAGGGATCGCCCGCCCCAGACTTTTTCTTTGTAGATCGGTTCAAACTTCAACGGGTAAAGAGGCATCGCTACTCCGAATGGTCAGGGGGCGGTCGCAAGCACTTCGGCCACATGCTGCTGTATGGCGGGCCAGTCGGCGTCCGGCGTCTTGGTGATCGTGACAAAACCGCCCAACAGCATGACGCCTGCCACGCCTTCGATGGCGAACAAGGCCGAGGCCACAGGGTCGTCCGCCGCCTGCTCAGCTCGGAAATAGCTGCGCGTCGCGTCGCAGATCGGCCGATCCAGATTGGCTTTTCTGGCGTTGGGATTCGGCGTCGGCTCGAAATCGGTCACGGTATAGCCCATCGTATCGCTCCGGCATCGGTGAGTCGCCAAGAGTAGGGCGGCCATGACGATCTTTCAAGCGTCCCGCAGCCGCACCGCCCCCCGCTCCGGCCGCGGACTTCAGCCCTTGCCAGTTCCGCCCGATCCATTAAAATACAGAGCTTGCCACGCGGGTGTAGCTCAGTGGTAGAGCGTCACGTTGCCAACGTGAATGTCGTGGGTTCAAATCCCATCACCCGCTTTCTTGCAACGCCTCGCGCTACGGTGCGGGGCGTTATCATAGGGGCAACACTCACCTTCTGATCGAGGATGTGAAATGAAGATCGCAATCGTGCTGACTCTGCCCCTGTTTCTGCTCGCTTGTCAGAAAACCGCCGTTTGCTCCAGCGGGCAGGTCATCGACATCACCCAGACGCTTGAGCGGCAGGCCCGGGCCTGGACCGACAACGATCTCGACGGTTTCATGGCGCCGTTCCACCGGTCCGACACGCTGCGCTTCGCCCATCCCAAGGGCATTACGCTCGGCTGGCAGACTGTGTACGACCGCTACGGAAAGAGCATCGCCAAGTCCCGGCTGGAGTTTTCCGATCTCGATGTGACTGTGCTGGCCGACGATGCCGCGCTGGTCTTCGGCAGATTTCACAACTACGAAAAGAACGGCGCCTACCACACCGGCCTGTTCACGCTGCTCATGAAGCGCATCGACGGCCGATGGAAAGTCGTCCACGACCATTCCTCCGACCTGCCGGACGATTGGAAGCCGACGGATCGTTTGGATAAGACGGTGCGTTGAGATTGTAGGTCTTACCGTACGATGCGAGCGCTGCCGCCGCCGGCCACACGCATGAACTCATCGAGCGTGACCTGGCTGGTGTCGCCGCGCGTCGACTGCAACAGGGCGCCGTGTGCGGTGCCCCAATCCACGGCGGTTTGCGGGTCTTTGCCCTGCAGGAAGCCGTAGACGAATCCGCTGGCGAAGCCGTCTCCGCCGCCGACGCGGTCTTCCAAGGTCAGGCCGTTGAATTGCGGGCCCTGGTAGAAGGTGTCGTTCTCAGCCCAGTAGAGAATGGCGGACCAGTTGTTCACGCTGGCCGAGACCACTTCGCGCAGCGTCGTGCCGATCACCTTGAGATTGGGATAATCCCCGGCGACCTGCCGCACCATCTTCTTGTAATTCTCGATGGGCAGTTCCTTGAGGTTTTTGTCCGCCCCTTCGACTTCGTAACCCAGCACTTTCTGGAAGTCTTCCTCGTTGCCGATCAGGCAGTCGATGTACTGGACGAGCGGGCGGGTGGTTTGGATGGCTTCTCTGCTCGACCAGAGCTTGGAACGGAAGTTCAGATCGTAACTGACGACGGTCCCCGCTTCGTGCGCCGCCTGGAGCGCTTCGGCGGCGACGGCGCGGGTGGATTCGCTGAGACAGGTGTAGATTCCCCCGGTGTGCAGCCAACGGACGCCGCGCTCGCTGAAGATTTGTTTCCAGTCGACATCGCCGGGCTTCATCTGGCTGGTGGCGGAGTGGCCGCGGTCGTACAGGGTGACGGATGCGCGCGGTCCGACGCCGACTTCGGTGAAGTTCAGTCCGATGCGTGCTGCGCGTCCCACGCCGTCGTAGGGCTGCATGACGATGTGCGTGGTATCCAGCCCCGCGCCGCGCGCGTGGTTGAGGACGATGCGTCCGACGGGATTGTCCACCAGCGCCCCGACCCACCCGCAGCGCATGCCGTATCGCGCCAGGGCATAGGCGACGTTGTATTCTCCGCCGCCGACCCACACGTCCATCGTGTTGGCGAACTCGATCCGGCCGTGCCCGACGGGGCTGAGTCGGACCATGCATTCGCCCAGGCAGAGCAGGTCGAGTTCGCAGGATTCGGCCAATTTAATATCGAGCGCCATGGGAAAAACTCCGGGAAAGTCGATTGTGGTTAACGGAAAGTAGGTGAATTATAACGCAGGACGAGTACGTGTAAAGATACCGCCAGGCAGATGTATGACGAGTAGCTGACTGGCTGGATTTCTCTACGGTTGTGCAGGAACGGCCTGACGTGGAACCGGTTGCACGGGCACGGCCTGCTGTGGCTGGGGCGGCGCGGGCGCCGCTTTCATCTCTCGACTGAATTGCATGAACCACAAGGCTGGAAGCGTCGCCATGTCCTGCAACAGGTTGCCTTCGTATGCAGCGGTGACGGTTAACGTCGTATCTTCGGCTTTGTACTCGATGCCATCGAGAAACCGGGTGATATTGTTCAGTTTTTCCTGCAATGCCGGAGGGATGTCTTCATCCGCGGGCAATTCCTTCAGGGCTCCTGAGCCCACCCGGGCCCAGGCCTTGACCATCGCGCCCGACGCTTCGACATTGGCTGGCTCGCTGCCGCGCCCGACCGCCTTGAACCGGCTTTTGTCTGCGCCGAGGTCCATGGAATAATGCAGGTCCTGGATGGTGCCGATAGGCATCAACGTGCGATCCATGCCGATCGTCTTCCACAGATGATCGGTCAGGCACGACGCGCCCCAGATCGGCTTGGTGGTGTCGGCCTGCCGAATCAGTTCCGCCATGGCGGTGTTCTGATCCAAAGTGCCTTTGCCTGTTTTCAGGGCATGAACGACGGCTTCGATGGGGAGCTGGTCATCATCCGGGGCGGCGATGGCGACAAACAGCTCGTTGCTGACGGGAATAAAGGCCATGTCGCTTTGCGGCTGGTAAATCGTGACGTCCGCAATCCCTGACGGTCTGACCGAATCGCTCTCCTCGTCTGCATCACCCAACTCTTCGGTGATGAGGACTTCCACGGTTTGTTTATCGTACCGGCCTGTCAGGATGGCGACGACAAAGCCGTTGTGGCTGTCGACCTTTTCCGCCACGCCGATGGTGGCTGTCCGGAGACGCATATTCCCGATTTGCCCAACGGCTTCCAACAGGACCTCGTGCATCTCCTGACGCATTCGATTGGATTCGTCCGGCCCGATCGCATCGGAAAAAATTTTGAATATATCCTCGATGCGCGTCGGCGGAGTCCGCGACAAATCAGCTTGCGCCACGTATCCGCATTCCTTCGGGAGCATCCACAGGTGCTTTTTCAGCAGGGTGGAATCGGCTTTCACCGCGGGTATCGGATCATCCTTGATCTGCGCAATGGCGCGGCGCGCGTAGTCGGCTTCAAAAAGACGTTGCGATGCGACCAGTTTTTCCAGCGCGGGCAAGGCGCTTTTGTCTTTCATTTCTCCCAGTGTCCGTATGGCCATCAGGCGATCGATGCGGCCCTGCTGCGTGTTGCTTTCCAGTTTTTGCAGCAGCTCGCCGGCGCGCAGGCGGATTTCCGCATCATCCGATTCGGTGGCCTTGCGCAGGGCATTCTCGGCCTTTTGCCCCAACGCCTGGAGTTGGGCGGCGGCCTGGGAACGCACCTCGAAGCTCGTGTCGCCAAGTTTTTGGATCAGCGTTGAAACGTCTGCCTGCTCGGTGTCCGCGGACAGGAAGCCGACCATGGCGTCATGGCTGACGGTCACGCCGCGCTGTTGCCAGTAGACCTCCACGGGGATTTGGTCGAGCAGATCGCCGCCCCCCATGACGAACAAAGGGAATAGCCCGACGAATCCGAAAATACCTGTACTAACCATTTACGCCCCTTTCAGGATAAGAAGTCAGCCATTTCCTGTTGCTGTGCCCCCAACAAGACCCGATTGTATCGCGACATACCCACAGGCACAAAGACACGGGTGCCTCACGAAACACAGATTAATGCGTCACCGTGTCTGCCGGTTACTCAATGGTTTTCAGGTCGGTTCGATCGAGCGTCTGGCCGGCTTCGGCGGCGATGTGCTCGAACTCGGCGACCTCGGCCCCGGTAAACAGTAACCCGCCGTGCTTCTGGCTTTGCGCTGCGTTGCGTGCTTCGATCTGGCCCGGCAACAGGCAATCCGCATTGCCTTCGCGCCGGATATCATCCAGGACGGCCTTGATGTTCTGCGGCTGGTCGCGGCCTTGCGCGAAGTCGCAGGTCAGCGCTTCAGGGCGGATCGCCTGGAAGAAGAAGTGGGGGGTGTATTTTTCGTCATCCGGTCCGTTGCCCCAACGGCTGCGCAGCGTCGGCAGCGACCCGCCTGTATAAGCGGCGTACAACTCGTTGATCAACGCCAGGCCGTAGCCCTTGTGCGCGCCGAAGGTTTTCAGCGCGGCGACCTGGGCCGGGTCGGTCGTTTCGTTGCCCTCGGCGTCGACGGCTGCGCCCGGAGGCAGGGGCTGGTCTTCCCGCTTGAGTTGCTGCACGCGCCCCATCGCCACGGTGCTCGTGGCCCAGTCGATGCAGATCGGAAAGCCCACCGCATCGGTGGTGGGAAAGCCCCAGCTGTGCGGATTGGTTCCCAGTGTGGGTGTCTTGCCCATGAACGGGACCACTTCCGCCAGCGCGGCGGTGCAGCAGGTGTAGGCGAGGTAACCGCGTTTGGCGGCGTCGATCACATAACCGCCTCCCCACAGGTAATGAAACGCCTGGTCGACCGTGACGATCCCCACGCCGAACTCATCGGCCATTGCGCAGGCCGCATCCATCGCCTCGAAGGCCACCGCCTGGCCGAGCTTGCGGTTGGCGTTCCAGCGTTGCACGGCCTTGTAGGGGCTGGGCAGTTTTTCGATTTCGGCTCCGGGGACGCACCCGCCGGCTTTGGAGCCGAACAGTTCATCGAGGTGCAGCGCCTTGATGGCATTGTGGGTTTTTATGCCGTGCCAGGCCGCCAGTTCGCAGAAGCGTGCCCCGGCGTCGGCTTCCTCGGCGGTAAAACCGCGCGCCCGGTATGCCGCGCTGACCAGAGCGTTGTGCATTTCGACCGGCATCAGATAAGTCGTTGCCATGGCGTATCCCGTGAGTCGATGGGGGGGAGGGATGGCAATGATACCGATCTCCATGGGCGATCACAACACGGGCATGGACCGTATTTCACTCCACCACGTGCAGGTAGACCGGCAGGCATTCGAGCGTGAAGGTTTTGTCGGCGCCCGGCTGGATGCCCCGGTAGGTGACCTTGAGTTTGTACTTGCCGGGCCGGGTCCAGTAGGCGTATTGACTGACGCCGCGCAAGCCGTGCGATAACCGCTTGATCGGCAGGCTCAACCATTTGCCGGGCTTGAGCGTGAAGGGCTTGCCTTGGCGAATCTCGCGGGACATTTTCACATAGGCCGGAGCATCGATTGCACCGGGGCCGGTCAGTTCGATTTTGATCTGTTCTTTGTCGGAGCCGCGCATCAGTTCAAAGGGCTGATCGCTGCGATTGAGGATGCGTAAAGTGAAATCGACGGTGGGGGGGTCGGGCTGCGGGTCTGCCGTCAACTGCTCCTGCGTTTTTCCTTTCAGGTCCGGGTGCAGCTTGAAGACCCGGCTGGGCATCGACAGCAGGGCCAATGGCCTGTCGGTCGGTTCGGCGTCGAGCGTATATCCGATCTGACGGACCGGCTCGTCGGCATTCCAGGGCTGGTCGCTGCGCAGTTGCACCAGCGCGGTTCCGGGGGAGGTGACCTTGAGGATCATGACGAAGATGTCGTCGGGTTCTCCGGGTGCGGGATCGGGATTGGCGAAGGTTTGTCGTGTGTAGGTGATCAAACCCTTGCCACGCAGCATCGTTGGCTGCCATTGCGAAGCTCCCGAGGCCGGCAGGTTGCACACGACGAATTGACCGGGATTGACCTGCACGGTGCAGCCGTCGGCGGCATCATCGAGCAGGACGGGACCGGAGAGCACCTGGTCGAGCGTGGGCATGCCGTATTCGGCGAACACGCGGAACAGGGCGAGCCGCGCCGGATCGAGATGCTCCTGCATGAATTGGGCGGTCTGTTCCACGCCGGGCGGTTCGCTGAAACCGGCCTGCCACTTGGAAAAGGCCTCCGTCTGCGCGGCGGTCATGGCCAGCGCGCCGAGGAAGGGGCTGCCCTGCTTGTACTTCGCCTGTTTTTCTGCGGCCTGCTTCTCGGCTTGCAGTGCGGTCTGGCGCTCGGCCTCGGCTTTGCTGACCAGCAGTTCGCCGCAGTTTTCGCATCGGCCGTTTTTCTTTGAGCAGGACGGGCAAAGTTTGAGGGACTTGCTGGCGGTGGCGGCGTTGCATTCGCTGCACGTGCCCTTGGCGGGAAGACGAAACAGACTCTGGCATTTCTTGCAGATCGCCGCGTAGGCAGGCCCGCCCGTCAGCAACAGGAACGACATCAAGATCGGGATCACGAACCGTTTCACAATGCGCTCTTTCATACGGATAGGAGGGTTGGCAATCATTGGATCGCTCTCAGGCGGACCGGCGGGGCGATGGCGGTAACGCGTTGTGTCTGGTGCGCCGTACCGTTTGGTTTGGGGGCGGCTCCCCGGTAGGTTACGGTCAGGGTGTAATCGCCGGGTCGAGTCCAGTAAGCATAACGGCTGATGCCGCGCTTGCCGAAGGATAGTCGGCCGATGGCGATCGTGAACGATTCTCCCGGCACGATCTTCGTGGGCTTACCCAGGCGGTACTCCATCGTCATCGCGATTTTTGCGGGCACGGAGACTGCGCCGGGTCCGGTGAGCTCGAAGATCAATTGCTCGGCATCGGCGCCGCGCATCAACGTGATCGGCTTTGCGCTGGTGTTGGTGATGGTCAACTCCAGCTTCACCGCGGGGGGCTTGGGTTGGTTGGGACCCTTGAGGTCCTTCTTGGTTTTTCCGAACAGGTCGTTGCGCAAGTTGTAAGTGGTCTGCTCGACGGAGAGCGCGGCGGTCAGTGGGCTGGGTTCTGAAACGCGCCCCTGGAACTTAATCTGCTTGGCCGGCTCCTCGTTCTTCTGCCATGCGCGGGTGCGCCCCTCAGCATGACACGACACGAGAGCCAGGGACAATCCGACCGCAGTACAGAGGATCACCTTCATGGGCAGCTCCTTCGCAATATTAGACGTTTTCATGGTACGTCAGTTCGTCACCAATAAAAAACCTTGTAAAAAACCCGGTTTGAAGGCCGGGGCTTGGAGTACTGAGGAATAATGACGCGAGAGATATGGATTACATCTCCAGTTGCGGTCGATCTTTTTCCGGCCAGTCCACGTGGAAGTACTTGCCGCGCGGCTCATCGGTGCGCTCGTAGGTGTGGGCGCCGAAGTAATCGCGCTGGGCCTGGAGGAGGTTGGCCGGAAGCACCGCGGTGCGGTAGCCATCGTAGTAGGCCAGGGCACTGCCGAACGCTGGCACGGGTACGCCATGACGCACCGCCAGCGAGACCACCTTCCGCCAGGCATCCTGTCCCTTGTGCAGCGCCTTGCGGAAATAGGGGGCCAGCATCAGGTTCGGCAGTTCCGCATCGGCGGCGTACGCCTCGGTGATCTTCTGCAGAAAACGGGCGCGAATGATGCACCCGCCTCGCCAGATCTGCGCGATGGCGCCGAAGTCCAGCTTCCAGTCGTACTCCTTCTGCGCCTCGGCCATGAGCTGGAAGCCCTGCGCGTAGGCGCAGATTTTCGAGCAATAAAGGGCGGAGTGGATCGACTCGATCAGTTGCTTCTTGCCGCGGATTTCTTTCAGGTCTTTCGGGCCTTTCAGTTTCTTCGATGCGGCCACGCGCTCTTCCTTCAACGCGCTGAGGCATCGGGCGAACACCGCTTCGGCAATGGCGTTGGCCGGGATGCCCAGGTCCAGCGCGCTGACCGATGTCCACTTGCCCGTGCCTTTCTGCCCTGCGGTATCCAGTACGGAATCGACCAGAAACTTCTTCGGCCGCGCCGGGTCGCGCTGTTGCAGGATGTCCGCGGTGATCTGGATCAGGTAGGAATCGAGATCGCCGGCATTCCAGTCCTCAAAGACCTTGCTCATCTTGTCCGGCTTCATTCCCAGCAGCGTCTTCATCAGCATGTACGCTTCGCAGATGAGCTGCATATCGATGTACTCGATGCCGTTGTGGACCATTTTGACGTAATGGCCCGCGCCGCCGGCGCCGATGTGTGCGGTGCAGGGTTCGCCCTTGGTGATGGGTTTTCCGGGAGCGTAATCTTCGAGGGGCTCGCCGGTTTTCGGATCGACCTTCGCGGCGATCGCACGCCAGATCGGTTCGAGAGATTTCCATGCCTTCTTCGATCCACCGGGCATCAGTGACGGGCCGAACCGCGCCCCCAGCTCACCGCCGGACACACCCGAGCCGATGAACTCGAATCCCTTTGCGCGGAGTTCTTTCTCGCGGCGGATGGTGTCGTTCCAGTTGGCGTTGCCGCCGTCGATGATGATGTCGCCCGATTCCAGGTGAGGCAGGCAGCCCGCGATGGCCGCGTCGGTTCCCGCGCCCGCCTTGACCAGGAAGACGATCTTTCGCGGCCGCTTGATCGAGCGCACAAACGCGCCCAGATCGGCATGCCCGATCACGCGCTCGGCGGATGGTTCCCCCGCTTGGCAGCGCGCGATGAAATCTTCCATTTTGCTGGTGGTGCGGTTGTAGACCGACACCGTGAAACCGTGGTCGGCCATGTTCAGCACCAGGTTCTGCCCCATCACGGCCAGGCCGATGAGGCCGATGTCGGAGGTGGTCGTGCGGTCGTTCATGGTACACCTTCCTGTTCAGCTTGGTTTATTCAAGCTCGTTGGCTTGGATGTAATCCTCATTGCCGTTGAGGAAATTGATCAGATTATTCGTCGCGCGCAGCGCCTGCCGTTCGACCGATTCAAACGTCCGGCTGCCCACGTGCGGGGTGATGATGATGTTGTCGATCTCCTTAAACGGATGCGGCGCTTCGATCGGCTCGGCATCCAGCACATCCGTGCCGTATCCATAGAGTTTGCCCGATCGGCACGACTCGGCCACGGCGGCTTCGTCAATCAGTCCCCCCCGCGCGGTGTTCACCACGATCGCACCATCCGGCATCAGGGCAATCCGCTCGCTGTTCAGGTAACCGGTGGTCTGCTCGTTCATCGGCAGGTGGAGACTGAGCACCTCGGCCCTTTGCAGGACGGCTTGGGGACTGTCCGCCCGCTCCACGCCATGCTCGGCGGCGAACGCATCGTCCCAGAACATATCAAACGCGATTGTTTTCATCCCGAACGCCGCAGCGCGCACGATCACTTCCTTACCGATCCGTCCCATCCCCAGCACGCCCAGCGTTTTGCCCATCAGTTCCTTGCCGGTCTGCCGCGTCCATCGGCCCTGCTTGACGTGTGACGTATGCAGCCAGAAATGCTTGGCCACCGCCACCATCAGCCCCACGGCATGCTCGGCCACGGTCGTGTGGTTGACGCCCGGCGTGAACAGCACCGGCAGTCGCTTGGACGTGCAGTGGGCGACATCGATCTTATCCAGCCCGATACCGTACTTGCTCAGGCACCGGCACTGCGGCAGCAGAGCGTCAATGACCTTGGGCGTAAAGGCGTCGTCGCCGTTCAGGGTCCCCTCGAACGGGCCTTGCTCAGAGATCAGTTCCAGCATGTCCGATTCGGACAGGGGGCCGCGGGCCCGCACGATCTCCAATCCGCTCCCATTCAGCAGGTCGTGGTGGGCGCCGGGGGTGTCCTGGTAGCTTGTGGTGGTCAGCAGAATGCGCATTGCTTCGACTCCTTAGCGCAGGTCTGGTCAAGGGCAATATTGGACAGGACCGCCCCCATCCATGCAAGTGGCCCGATTCCGGACGCTGCCGTCGTTGCCCCCCGGTGCGTTTTGTGTCTATTATGTCCACCTCAGGGATGAATCATGCGCCATGTCGCAAAAGGAACCTGTCATTTCGCTTAAGGAAGTCGTCAAGAGCTTCGGCGGACGCGTCGTGCTCAATGGCGTGACCTTCGACGTTCAGCCAGGCCAGACCGTGGTCGTCATGGGCGGCTCCGGCTGCGGCAAGAGCACGCTGCTGCGCATGATCATCGGTTCGTTCCGACCCGATTCCGGTTCCATCCGGCTCTGGGGCCACGAAGTCACTGCCATGGAAGAGCCCCAGCTTAACGATATCCGGCGCAAATTCGGCATCCTCTTCCAGAGCGGCGCGCTGTTCAATTCCATGACCGTCGCCGAAAACCTTGCCCTGCCTTTGCAGGAGCACACCACCCTCGATCCCAACACCATCGACATCATGGTGAAAATCAAACTTGAACTCGTCGGCCTGCGAGAGCATGCTGACAAATATCCGTCTCAAATCTCCGGCGGCATGAAAAAACGCGCCGGGCTGGCGCGCGCGCTCGCCCTCGATCCGCAAATCCTCTTCTACGATGAACCCAGCGCCGGGCTCGATCCGGTGACCAGTGCCGAGATCGATCAGCTCATGGTCGACCTGTCCAAGAAGCTTGGCGTCACCAGCATGGTCGTCACCCACGAAATGGATTCCGCTTTCACCATTGCCGACCGGATGGTCATGCTCGACAAGGGCCGGGTGCTCGCCGTGGAAAGCCGCGAGTGGTTCGAGCAGGTCCGCGACAGCACCGGGGAACTCGATGAAGACATGGCCCTGATCCGCCAGTTCCTCCGCGGCGACGCGCAGGGACCGATCACCCAGCGAAAACTGACCACCAATTACGCCGAGGACTTGCTTGGAGGTCCCGGGCCGCCTCCCGATCACGGCCCCAGTGTGGTGGCCACGCGATGACCATCCTCTTAAAAAAGGAACGGGCATGAGTCGAGAACGTAACGACCTTCGAGCCGGCTTGTTCGTACTGTTTGGTTTGATCCTCGCCTTCGCATTGGTGATCTTCATCTCCAACACCGACCGGTGGTTCACGCCCATGCAGAAGGTCCGGGTGAGCTATCACATCAGCGACGGCCTGCGCGGGTTGCAGGTCGGTGCGCCGGTGACGGTCGGCGATGTGCCTTCCGGACAGGTCATCGCGATTCGCGATGTCGAAACCGATGGCGTGGTCACGCACCAAATCGCCACCTTCACCCTGCCGGAGAAATACAAGCTCTACGACAACGCCGCCATCCAGCTCAAGCAGCCGCCCCTCGGCAGCAATACCAAACTCAACATCCAGTCCTTCGGCAGCGACGGCGGACCGGGGCGGAAAATCGGAGAGGATTGGGCCTACCAGCCCGGTGAAATTCTGGACGGCGAAATTGCCGGCTCCCACCTCACCGCCAGCGCCATCAAAGACCTCGGCATCGGCGCCAAGCAGAAAGAACAGATCCGCGCCATCATCGACGACGTCAAAGCCATCACCGGCCAGGTCCGCGGCATGGAGCCCGGTCAACTGGCCTCGCTGATCGCCAACCTCTCCCACGTTTCGGCGCAATTTCGCGGGGATGAGAAAGGCCCGTTGCGCGATACCGTCGACAACCTCGCCACCTCCACATCCGACATCCGCAGGATCATGGGGGTGCTGGTTTCCGGCGTGGACCAGGATCCCGATGCCGTCCGACAACTTCTGCCCAAGCTCGGGCGGGCCTCGGCCGACATACAGGCCGTCACCGCAGCGCTCTCGGGCGGCGTCGCCGGCGACAAGGATGTCTTCAAAGACCTGTTGGCCAATCTGAAAAAAGCCGCGAAGGATATTGCCGACATCACCGATAAGGTCAGGCAGACGTACCTGGCCAAGATTGAATCGGCTCTCGATAAGGCCAACACCGCCATGGACGATGTCAAGCACGCGACCAGCAACGTCAAAACCTTGCTGACCTCGCAGCGGCCGGTTCTCGAACGCACTTTGGCTAACGCCCGCCTGGTCAGCGATCAACTCAAGCTGGCGTCGATCGAAATCCGCCGTTCTCCGTGGCGTCTGCTCTACAAGCCCGATGAGAAAGAGCTGAACACCGACAACATCTACGATGCGGCGCGCAGCTTCGCCCTCGCCGCCGGCACCCTTGACAACATCGCCGAATCCCTGCGCACCCTCATGGACCGTCACGGCGACCAGATCGATCCCGACAACGAAAACGTCCAGGTCATGATCCAGAACCTCAACGACACCTTCTCCAAATATACCGAGGCGGAAAAGAAGTTCTGGCAGGCCCTCAGCGAACTGGAAGACCAGTAAACCTTTCCCCAAACAGTCGGTTTTGAACAAACCGGTCCAAGCCCCGCCGTGCACGGCCGGGGCGGGGATATTTCATAAACCCAATGTTGAGAGCGTGCCCGTTGGGGCACGGCCAAAGCATGGGACCATAATCGGGGCTATCTTGGCCCATCCCTGAAACACCGGTTATCATGCAGTCGAGCGACGCGCTCGGCCGATCTTGATTAAACGCACTCGGTGGGATGGCAGAGCGGTTGAATGCGCCGGTCTTGAAAACCGGTGAGGCCTTCGGGTCTCCGTGGGTTCGAATCCCACTCCCACCGTTCCCACATAGCCGCACTGTCTCGGTGCGGACTTTCACATAGCCGGTTTTGAAAAAACCGGTCCAAGCCCCGCCGTTCACGGTGGGGATATCTCCCTCCGTCCCTTTGGCCCTCCGTCCCTTCCCAATCCTCCTGCCGATAACATCGTCAATTGTTAGAAAATCCACGGGGGGGTCCAATCTCTAACGGCTTGAGGCGTCCGTGCCGATATGAACGTTGCTATCCGAAACGCCCCTTGACGCAGAGGCGGTGGTCGGTAGAATGTAGAACTACCTCAACAGGAGACTTGGCCATCTTGAACCGAAAGGTGAACGACAAACCAAGTTGAGTTGACTGGCTACGGATGCGGATTCCCACAGGGCCGCGGCTGAGCCGTCGGCCCTGTTTGTTTGAACGGCGTGAAGATAGAGAAAGAATTTTTTACAAACCGGCGTTTTTGAGGTTGACAGGGCCGGTGTGACCGTTAAGATTTTCGGCTCGCGCCAATTTGGCGCGAGAGGAAATAGGGCTCTTTGACAAGTGAAAATGAATTGTCGCGAAGATACTCGCGTTCTGAGGTGAAGTGTGGTGGCTTGGTTGTTGTGATCGATGCCCTCACCACGCATCGGTCGTCCATCGGCCCTGGGTCGATGGGATCAAGCTACTAAGAGCACGTGGTGGATGTCTCGGCGTTGAGAGGCGATGAAGGACGTGGAAACCTGCGATAAGCCCAAGGGAGCTGGTAATCAAGCTTTGATCTTGGGATTTCCGAATGGGGCAACCCGTCAGGTTCGGGCAACCGTGCCTGTCATCGGCGCCTGAATGCATAGGGCGTCGAAGCGAACCCGGTGAACTGAAACATCTCAGTAACCGGAGGAAAAGAAAGCAACCGCGATTCCGTCAGTAGCGGCGAGCGAAATCGGATCAGCCAGTAGCGACCGTGAAGGGTCTGGAAAGTCCCACCATAGAAGGTGATAGTCCTGTATCGGCGTAGCTGGTCAGCCCTCGAGTAGTACGGAGCTCGTGAAACTCCGTATGAACATGGGAGGCCCACCTTCCAAGGCTAAATACTACTCAACGACCGATAGCGAATCAGTAAGGTGACTGAACGATGAAAAGCACCCCTATTAGGGGAGTCAAAAGTACCTGAAACCGCGTGCTTACAAGCGGTCGGAGCCCTTCGGGGTGACGGCGTGCCTTTTGCATAATGAGCCAGCGAGTTAGCCTCTACGGCAAGGTTAAGTGGTTACACCACGTAGCCGAAGCGAAAGCGAGTCTTAAACGGGCGTGCAGTCGTAGGGGTTAGACGCGAAACCGGGTGATCTACCCATGGCCAGGTTGAAGGGAAGGTAACACTTCCTGGAGGACCGAACCCACTAACGTTGAAAAGTTAGGGGATGAGCTGTGGGGAGGAGTCAAAGTCTTATCAAACCCGGAGATATCTCGTTCTCCTCGAAATAGCTTTTGGGCTAGCCTCGCGTTACAACCGATGGGGGTAGAGCGACTGGATGGGACTGGGGGGCTACCCGCCTACCCACCCCAACCAAACTCCGAATACCATCGGTCTCTGTCGCGGGAGTCAGTCTGCGGGTGATAAAATCCGTGGGCAAAAGGGAAACAACCCAGACCGCCAGCTAAGGCCCCTAATCCCGTCTTAGTTCGTAAGGAAGTCAGGTTGCAGTGACAACCAGGATGTTGGCTTAGAAGCAGCCACCATTTAAACAACGCGTAATAGCGGACTGGTCAAGGAGCTTGGCGCCGAAAATAATCGGGAATAAGGCGGGAGCCGAAGCTGCGGACTCGAAAGAGTGGTAGAGGAGCGTTCCTGTCGGCATCGAAGCGGCGTAGTGATGCGCCGTGGAGCGTCAGGAAGTGCTTATGCTGGCATGAGTAACGATAAAGCAGGTGAAAATCCTGCTCGCCGAAAGCCTAAGGTTTCCTGGGGAAGGTAAATCCGCCCAGGGTTAGTCGGATCCTAAGGCGAGGCCGAAAGGCGTAGTCGATGGACAGCAGGTTA
>JANQHK010000077.1 GCA_028282685.1 Phycisphaeraceae bacterium | reverse complement strand
CATCGGCTCCCACCTGGCCGAGCGTATGATCGCCGCGGGATGGCGCGTGGTGGGCGTCGACAACTTCTGCGATTTCTATCCCCGCCCCATCAAGGAAAGAAACCTCGGCGCGTTGCGCGCGCAGGAGCGCTTCACGCTGATCGAAGCCGACATCCGCGACGCCAACGCCGTGGACGCCGCCTTCGCCGCGCACCGCCCGCAGGCCGTGATGCACATCGCCGCGATGGCCGGGGTCCGACCTTCCATCGAAATGCCAAAGTATTACACCGAGGTGAATCTCGACGGCACGGTCAACGTGCTGAACGCCGCGGTCGCAAACGGCACGAAGAAATTCCTCTTCGCCTCCAGCTCCAGCGTCTACGGCAACAACGCCAAGGTCCCTTTCGCCGAGACCGATCCGGTGGACGCACCGATCAGTCCCTACGCCGCCACGAAGCGGGCCGGGGAATTGATCTGCCACGCCTACCACCACCTGCACGGCCTGCCCATCGCCTGCCTGCGATTCTTCACGGTGTTCGGTCCGCGTCAGCGTCCGGACCTGGCCATCAGCAAATTTTTGAAGCTGCTGCGCGATGCAAAGCCGATCCCCATGTTCGGCGACGGATCGACCAGTCGGGATTACACCTACATCGATGACATCGTGGACGGCATCCTTGCCGCGCTGGACCATTGCCGCGCGTACCACATTTACAATCTCGGCGGGTCCCACCCGGCCCCGTTGAGCGAACTGATCGCCACGTGCGGACGCGTGGTCGGTGTAGAACCGGCCATCAAACAAAAAACCATGCAGCCCGGCGACGTGCAGCGCACCTGGGCGGATTTGAACCACAGTAACGCCGATTTGGGCTACGAACCCGGGGTTTCCCTGGAAGAGGGTATCCGCCGACAATGGCAGTGGATACAGAATTCCGGCGAAAATTAACAAAATTCTGATTGTTCATCCGGCATCGATCGGTTATCCTATTCGCACCAGAGAAGCGAGCAGAGATTGAGAGAGACCAAACGGGCCAATCCATCGGCCCGGGGGACGCATTCAACGGTTCTTATCGTGACGGTTGTTTTGTTCGGTGTCGTGTCGGCGGTGCATGCCGGGACGATCAGCGAACTCAACATCGCACCCGTCCAACACCACGGCTCCCAATACCCCGCATTCATCGAGTTGGTTACCAGCGATCTGACCCAACCCTTCGATCTGCTGATCCTCGACGGCAGTCAGGGCCGGGAAGGCCGTATCCTTCAGCGTTACACCATCGATCCCGCCGGCGCCGATATGGTGGTGCTGCATGAGGGCGATTGGCCGACGCCTGTTACGGCGGAGGTCCGTGCAATCCCCGTGGATGACCTGAACCTGGTGGCTTCGACGTTCAGTAATTTCGCCGGCACATCGCGCTGGCTGTTTCTGATCGATCATGAATTGGCCAACTGGCCCACGACCGGCCAAGCCCCCACCCCGCCGGATCAATGGACCGGCGTGATGGATTCGGTCGGCTTTTACTGGGGTAATTTCTGGACGATCGATCCGGCAGTCGGTTCCGCGGCGTTTGAACTGGCGGACGACCACGCCCTGGCGCTGCATACGGTCGAAGACGGAAACGACCCAACCTACAGTTTCGGCCCGGTCGATGCGACGGGCTACTTCGCCGACGGTTACCAGTTCAGTCCGGGTTTGTTTAATCCGCAGACAATCGCTCATCATCACCCCGAACCGGCGACGCTGATTCTCGTCGGCGCGCTGCCCCTGTGGCTATCGCGCCGTTTAACCCTTCGGCTGAAAAACCGCGGGTGATTTAACCTTTCTGCGCGGGAGCAGACCCGGCCACCTGGAACGGAATGGCCATCAGTACGCCTCGCGCAGATCACCACAGCCAAGGGTTCGCGTTTCAATCTTTCCCGGCTGACACGGTATGCAAACGCTCCGTCATGCAAATCGGATTTATGCATCCGCAGGATGACGTTAATCGGCCACATGTTATTACTGACAAAGAGCCCAAAAGGGTTACATTCCCGATGGCGGCGCCCAAAATCCGGCATAAAATATGCCGCAAAATGGGTTGCAACGCTGAACAACGCTAATGATTATCTCGTCATTTTCGAGCTTTTCAGCCCGCTGACCGCCGGAAATTGAGGGTTATCCGGTCACGGCCAACCGCAACCGGGGCGGATTAACGAACCTCCCCCAGCACGGGCGCATCACTCGATTTCAGCATCAGCAGAGGAATGTCGATTTGATTGAGCCGGGAGGGCTCGCTAGCGTATGGTAGCAGGTAAAGCATGCGGATTCGTTCAAGCCAAATCGAATCGTGTCTGACATTCGCGCTGATCGGCGCGGTGTTGATGGGTCTGATCATGAGCCCCGCCATGTCGATACCCGCCAAGGCATGCGCAATGGAACAGACTCACGCCGGCGCCGCTTGTTGCGCTCCCAGCGACAGCCCCTGCTGCTGCCAACCGGCCTCTGCCCATGATCGCCAGGCCAATCCTTCACGCGACAAGAAAACGGACGATCACGATTGTCCCTGCCATCACCTGCGGATGACGAATCCGGTGCCGTTGATGTTTGCCGGCCCTGCCGCTCTTTCGATCATGCCCCAGCCGCGTGCGATCCATCGCGCGACCGACGATACGTTCCACTCCGGCGATTGGCGTCTGCCGATCTTCCATCCGCCCAGTTGATCTTCCATCGTCTGCGCTGATGTTGCGCGCTGACCGCGCGCCACGTCAGTCTCCCAGCGCACAATCCGATGTCCCCGTCTGATCGAAGCCATCCACCGGCGATCGTTGCCGATGTTGTGACGGAGCGTATACATGTCCAGCGAAAAAAAACCTGCCGACCTGATGGGTCTGCAATCCGATGAAGCCACTGCGGCGATTCACGCGCCCGGCCGCAAGTGGATCACGCGCCTCGTGCTGCCCGGGTCGATCCTGCTGTCCATGGCGGGCCTGCTGGTCTACGGCGCGCGCGACGCCTTGATGCCGGCCAAGGACGTTCGGGTGTTCCATGCGGTCGCCAAAACACACGAGCCCGATCCACGTGCTGAGGGGAGTCCGCCCCCAGCGCGCAGCGATCAACCGGCCGCATCGGGCAGCGTTGTCGTGCAGGCGCCCGGTTGGCTGGAAGCCGATCCGTTTCCCATCTACGTCTCGGCCTTGACGGACGGCGTGATCGAAAGGGTACTCGTGCTCGAGGGCGAGCGCGTCGTCCACGGGCAGGTGGTCGCGACCATGGTGGATGACGATGCGCGGCTCGCTGCCGAACGTGCCGAGGCCGAGCTCGCCGCGGCCGAGGCGCGACTGCAAGCGGCGAAAACCGAATGGGCCAATCCGGTGGCGCGCCGGCGACGGGTTGCCGTACATCGGGCCAATCTTGCCGAAACGCGCGCCGAGAAAAAAACACGGCTGGCGATCATCGACCAGGAAGCCGCCACGGTGGATGAACTGAAAGCGACCTACGACGGTTACAGCGCCCTGCCTCAAAGCGCCACCAGTAAGCTGGAAGTCGAAACCGCCCGGTTCCGCCTCCGGGCCGGCCAGGCCAAACTGAAAGCCAGCCGGGAAAAGATCAAACAACTGGACGCCCAGATCGATCGCTTCGAGGCGGAGTTGACCGCCGCGGAAGAAGACCTTCGCCTGCGCATCGCCGAACGGCGCGAGTTGGATGAAGCCCGAGCCGCCTTCGCCGGCGCCGAGGCGAAGCGCGCCGAGGCCGAACTGCGACTGGAGCGCATGCAGGTGCGAAGTCCGGCCGATGGCGTCGTCATGCAGCGCTTGGCCATTCCAGGGGCCAAGTTGCTGATGGCGATGGATTCGCCCCACTCCGCGCACGTGGTCCACCTCTACGATCCCAAGCATCTTCAGGTGCGCGTGGATGTGCCGCTTGCCGAGGCCGCGAAAGTCGGCGTGGGGCAGGCGGCCCAGGTCGTCGTGGAAGTGCTTGCCGATACGACATTCGACGGTCGCGTTTCGCGCATCGTGCATCAGGCCGACATCGAAAAGAACACGCTGGAAGTTAAGGTCGCCATCGACAATCCCACCGAGACGCTCAAACCGGAGATGCTGGCGCGCGTGAAGTTTTTCTCCGGCGCCGCCTCGCCCAGATCAACTGCCGCCGCCATCGGTTCGAGAAGTACGGTCGGACTGTACCTGCCGCGATCGCTGGTTGACGCCAAGCCCGGCTCGCAGACCGAAGTCTGGCTTTATAAACGCGCCGATTCCACCGCAGTGAAACGCACCATCGCATTGGGCGAGGCCGATGCGGCCGGCTGGATTCGCATCACCCAGGGCCTGATGCCCGGCGATGCGGTCATCGTCGATCCCCCGCAAGACCTGCGCGACGGCCAGCGCGTGCGTGTGATCGGCGCCACTGAACCGAACCCGTGAACCTTGAGAACCTCACGATGAAGAACATCATTGAATGTAAAAAGCTCACGAAGGAATACGCCAAGGGCGACCAGGTGATCCGCCCGCTTGACGCTCTCGACCTGGAAGTGGAGCGCGGCGCGTTTCTGGCGTTGATGGGGCCCAGCGGCAGCGGAAAAACCACGCTGCTCAATCTCATCGCCGGAATCGATCAGCCCACCTCCGGCAAGCTGATGATCGACGGGCAGGACCTCACCGGCCTGTCGCGCAGCAAGCTGGCCGGCTGGCGCAGTCGATTCATCGGATACGTCTTCCAGCTTTACAACCTCGTGCCGGTTCTCACGGCTTACGAAAACGTCGAGTTGCCGATGCTGCTGCACCCGATTTCGCGCAAACAGCGCCATCGGCGCGTCGCCCGCGCCCTGGAACTGGTCGGCCTGACCGATCGGCACGATCACTACCCGCGCCAGCTCAGCGGCGGCCAGGAGCAGCGCGTCGCCATCGCGCGCGCCATCGTGACCGACCCAGCCATCCTCGTCGCCGATGAACCGACCGGCGATCTCGATAAGCCCTCGGCGCTGGCCATCATGGAACTGCTGCAACGGATGAACAACGAACTGGGCAAAACGCTGATCATGGTGACCCACGATCCGCAGACCGCCGACTACGCCGACCTGACGCTTCACCTGGACAAAGGACGTTTGGCCGAGTCCGGCGCGCACGTGCCGACTCACGGGACAATCGATCGCGCGGAGGTCACTCCATGATCGCCCCCCGATTCATCCCGTTGATTATCAAGCAGGTGGTCCGCCATCCCATGCGCAGCGCGCTG
The DNA here is from genome assembly GCA_028282685.1 of Phycisphaeraceae bacterium. Classification (GTDB taxonomy): domain Bacteria; phylum Planctomycetota; class Phycisphaerae; order Phycisphaerales; family Zrk34; genus JANQHK01. The sequence goes on along the minus strand of JANQHK010000077.1, from coordinate 3,445 downwards.
ACCATCGGCGGTGTGGCCACGGCCATGTTTCTCTACGTTGCCGTGCAGTCCATGCAGCGCGGCGTGACGCAAACCACCTCCGCCACCGCCGCCGACAACACACTGGTCGTCTACCGTGAAGACCGCTTCTGCCCGTTCACCAGCCGGCTTCCGGAATACTACCTGCCGAAGATCGAGCAACTGGATGGGGTCAAATCCGTCACGCCGATGAAGGTGGTGGTCAACAACTGCCGCGCCAATCTCGATGTCGTCACATTCCGCGGTGTGCCGCGCGAGGCGTTCCTCCAGGCCCACGATCGGAACCTGACCCTCCTCGCCGGCTCCATCGAGCAGTGGATGAAGCGCAGCGATGCAGCACTGGTCGGCCAGACACTGGCTCGGCGGCGCGGGCTGAAACTCGGCGATCGCTTCAACGCCGCGGGCATCATCGCCTACGTGGCCGGCATCATCGCCTCCGACGAACCGCAGGACCAGAACGTCGCGTACGTCTCCCTGGCGTTCCTCCAACAGGCCGCAGACAAAAAACTGGGCGCCGTGACGCAGTTCAACGTGAAGGTGGAAGATCCAATGATGCTGGAACCGGTCGCCGCTTCGATCGACACCCTGTTCGATCACGCCGAGCATCCCACCACCACGCGCTCGGAAAAAGCGTTTGTCGCGCAGGCCGCGGCCGACATGATCGAACTGGTGGGATTCGCCCGCTACCTGGGCTGGGGTTGTCTGATCGCCGTGCTGGCGCTGGTCGCCAACGCCATCGTCCTCTCGGTGCAGAGCCGGATCAAGGAACACGCGATCTACCAGACGCTGGGTTACACCGGCTCGCTGCTCGGCCGACTGATTGTGACCGAGGGCGTGCTTCTGGGACTGATCGGCGGCGCGCTGGGCACCGCCGGCGCGCTGGTGTTGATTGAGATGGGCCAGTTCAGCATGACCGTGGACGGCGTGAGCATTCCGATCCAGGCCGACCCGATGCTTGTTGCCGTGGGACTGGGGGTTTCGATTGTGCTGGGGATCGGCGCCGGTGTGGCGCCGGCCTGGCAGGCCTCGCGCCGCTCCATCGCGCAGTGTTTCCGAGCGGTGTGATGATTTGTTATTCGGAGTGATTGTTTCGATGCGAACCTTGCCGTTTGACTACGCCGTACGCAACCTGGGGCGCTCGCCGCTGCGCCTGGCGATGAGCGTGCTGGGCAGCGCGCTGGTGGTGCTGCTGATCATCGCCGCCGGCGGTTTCGTGCGCGGCATGGCGTCGAGTCTGAAACAGAGCGGCGCGGCGGACAACGTGATCCTGCTCGGCGCCGGCAGCGAAGAGTCAATCGAGCGCAGCGAGGTCAGCCCCGCGGTGGCCTCCATTGCCGCGGCGAGCATCCCCGGAATCCGCACCCGTATGAACGTCCCCCACGTTTCATCCGAGGTGCACATGGCCGTCGCCATCACCGCCACGCCCGATACCGACTCGTCGTTGCAAACCGTGGTGCGCGGCGTGACCCCGACGGCGTTCGCGGTGCATCGGCAGGTGCAGTTGATCCAAGGCCGCGCCCCCAATCCCGGGAACAACGAAATCATCATCGGCGCCTTGGCCCCGGAACGCATGGGGCTCAGCGCCGAGCAGACCCGGATCGGCTCCAAGGTCTACTTCGACGATCTGCCCTGGATGATTGTCGGGCGGTTTGAAGCTTCGGGCACCGTGATGAACGCCGAGGTGTGGGCTCACCTGACCGACGTGCAGGTGGCGTCCAAGCGCGACAGTTTGTCCTGCGTGGTGATCACGCTGGATGAGGCCGAGTTGGCGGATGTGGAAACCTTCACCGTCACGCGCACGGACCTGGAGCTGATCGCGATTTCAGAAACCGATTACTACGACCAACTCGTGTCGTTTTACATGCCGGTGCGGATCATGATCTGGGTCACGGCCGTGCTGATCGCGCTGGGCGGCGTGTTCGGCGGTTTGAACACGATGTATGCGGCGTTCGCTTCGCGGGCGCGCGAGATCGGCATGCTGCAATCGCTCGGTTTTTCCCGCCGCGCCGTGGTGCTCAGCTTCACGCAGGAATCGGTCATTGCCGCATCGGCCGGCGCATTGATCGGCGCGGGCGCGGCGCTGTTGCTCATGGACGGCCTGATCGTGCGCATCTCCATGGGCGCTTTCGGATTGAAACTCGACGGCACGACCCTGGCCCTGGGTCTGGCGGCCGGTTTGCTGCTGGGCGTGCTGGGCGCGTTGCCGCCCACCTTCCGCTGTTTACGCATGCCCATCACCCAGGCACTGAAATCAACATGAATCTTTCCCGTTTAACCCGTGTGTCAAGGAGTTTGCCATGAATCGATTTCCAATGCACTGCCGGACGGCCATCGTTTTGTGTCTCGCGGTCGGCATGACCGTCGGCTGCGACAGCAGCGAGCCCTCATCCGGCAGCAGGGAGCCAGCCACAGCCAAGCTTCCCGACGGCATGCTGCTCGGCGCAGCCCCCACCGCACCGATCCAACCCATCGCCGAACTGAAATCCACCGCCAAGCCGGGCGATCAGGTGACCGTGAAGGTGGTGATCGGCGGCCGCGTCGAGCCGATCGTTTCCCGGCGGGCCGTCATGACCGTCGTGGACATCCAAAAGAGCAACAAATGTTACGGCGACGACGACCACTGCCCGACGCCGTGGGATTATTGCTGCGACAGCCCCGACCTGCCGCCCCACCTGGCCACCGTGCAACTCATTGATGAACAAAGCAAGCCGCTGGCGCTGAACCTGGCGGCTGCCGGATTCAAACCGGGACAGGTTCTGATTGTGCAGGGCGCGGTCGGCCCCCGGCCCGATCCCGAAGCGTTGATGATCCACGCCACCGGTCTGTTCATCGCTGCGCCCAGTCCCAAGATCGAAGATTCCAAAGCCGTGTCTGATCAAGATTGAAAGGATCACTCATGCGGTTAAGTCGAATCGGTGTGATGGCCGTCCCTGCCGTCATGTGGTTGACCGGCTGCACCGTCGGGCCGGATTACCGGCGGCCGGAATTGGCCACGCCCGGTCAATGGGTGCAGGAACCGGGGCGGGGAATGGTCGCGGGACAAGCCAAACCGCAGCGCTGGTGGCAGTCGCTCAACGATCCGGTGCTCGACGATCTGATCTCCAGGGCGCTGGAGAATAACAAGGATTTGAAGATCGCCTTTGCCCGGATCAACGAAGCGCGCGCGGCCCTGGGCGTGGCCCGGGGACAATACGCGCCGGACATCGACGCCTTCAGCGACATTCAGGCGCGCCGATTGAGCGACCGGACCAACCCGGCACCCCAAGGTCAACGTGAGTTCGGTTTTTACGATCTGGGTCTGGACGCGTCGTGGGAGATCGACCTGTGGGGTCGCATCCAGCGCGGTGTGGAAGCGGCGGACGCCGACTTGCAGGCATCGATCGAATGGTACCGCGATGTGCAGGTGATTCTGCTGGCCGACGTGGCT
>JANQHK010000078.1 GCA_028282685.1 Phycisphaeraceae bacterium | reverse complement strand
GCTGGCCGGGCGCGTGACGGCTTTGCGCGAAAAGATCGTCGAAACCGCCGGCGTCGAGTTCAATCCCGATTCGCCCAAACAGCTGGCCGAGGTGTTGTTCGATACGCTCGGTTGCAAGGTGATCAAACGCGGCAAGTCCGGCCCGTCCACCGATTCATCCGTTCTGGAAAAACTGGTTGATCGCGAGTCCGGCCCGGGCGCGCGCGTCGCCGAGATGGTTCTCGAGTACCGCCAACTCACCAAACTGCTGGGCACGTATCTCAATGCGCTGGGCGAGGCGGTGTTCGACGAAACCGGGCGCATTCACGCCTCGTTCCACCAGGCGCAGACCGCCACCGGCCGACTCAGTTCCTCCGATCCCAACCTGCAGAACATCCCGATCCGCACCGACATCGGCCGACAGATACGCAAGGCCTTCGTCGCACCGGAAGGCCACGTGCTTCTCGCCGCCGACTATTCGCAGATCGAGCTGCGCATCCTGGCGCACCTGTCCGGCGATGCGCGCCTGATCGAATCGTTCGAGCGGGACCTGGACATCCACCGCGCCGTCGCGGCGGAAGTGTTCAACGTGGACATCGACGACGTGACGGCCGACCAGCGCGGCACAGCGAAGATGGTCAACTTCGGCATCGTCTACGGCATTACGCCCTGGGGCCTGGCGCGCCGTCTGGCGGCGGTGACCGGGGAGGCTGAGGATGTCGAAGCGGCCAAGCGGATCATCGCCGACTACAAGCGCCGCTACCCGCGCATCGATCGTTTTCTGGATCGCTGCGTACAACAGGCGCAGGACAAGGGCTACGTCGAGACGATCTGCAAGCGTCGGCGGCCGGTTCCGCAGATTCACTCCCGCAACGCCAACGAATTCGCCCTCGGCCAACGCATCGCGATCAACACCGTCGTGCAAGGCAGCGCCGCCGACCTGATCAAGCTGGCGATGGTGAACCTGCACCGCCGCATCCACCACGAACAGCGTCCCCTGAAAATGCTGTTGCAGATTCACGACGAGTTGGTGTTCGAAGTCCCGACCGAACATGCCGAAGCCGAGCGGGCGGTGGCGGTGGAGGAAATGACCAGCGCCATGGACCTGACCGTCCCCCTGAAAGTGGACGTGGGAACGGGGGAAAACTGGTTTGACTGCAAGTAGTTGTCCAGAGGCGACCGCCCCCGTGGGATTGCATTCAGGCGAAATCACCGGCTACTGGCCCAGGTATATAATCACTTGACATCGTTTAGCCGAAAGGTAACATGATCCGGTCTTGGCGAGGGTTGCCCTCGCGGAGGAGGATAATAGAAGGGGCGGTAGCTCAATTGGTTAGAGCACCGGACTGTCGATCCGGAGGTTGCGAGTTCGATTCTCGTCCGCCTCGTTTCTGAAAATCGGGTTACCGGCCGTGAGAACGGGCTCTTGGTAACCGGCCTCTGATTACCTGACCATAACCTGGGGGTGTAGCTCAGTTGGGAGAGCGCTTCCATGGCATGGAAGAGGTCAGGGGTTCGAATCCCCTCACCTCCATCCCAGGATCAGCCCGCTTCAAATGATGAGGCGGGTTTTTTCTTGTCGGACGACGTCTTGGGGCGGTTTTCTTCTCATCCGACCGGACATCATCCGTAGGCTTCGCGTCCACACGCCGGAGGCGCGGTGTCGACTTTCCTGTATACCGGCTATTGAAAAATTAACTTGACAATGCGGCCCCCATGGTGAAGATCAGAACAACTATTGCCCCCGGAGGACACCGTGGGGCAGTTTCGTAGAAGCAGTTGTGGCTCAACCAGCCAGCTTGGCATACAGCCAACCTACCGACCTCGACCGCACTTACCACCGACTTGGGGAACATTCATGAAGTGCAGAACACTTTCCATCGTTGCCGCCTTTGCATTGCTTACCGTTGTTACATCCTCCGCTCAGGCGATGTACCACGCTCGCATGGGCCGGTTTATACAACGTGATCCGCACGGCACGACGAACCCCCCGACCGCGCTGCGCGTGGGCATGACCGGTCCGGCCGCCGCAGGCGGCTTCGTCGCGCGCGATCCGATGCCAACACAACCGGAGCCCGATTTGCAGTACGTCGATGGAATGAACTTGTATCAGTACGTGAGAAGCCAACCAGTCAGCGCATTGGACCCGATGGGGCTGTACACGATTGGGGGTGAAATCGAGAAGTACTGCAACAAGAAATGTACGTCCGAATCCAAAGCCGGGCGACGATGCCGCAGCAATTGCCGCAAGAGATTCCGCGGAATCGCGGGGAGAAAACGTGCGTTCAACCTGTGGTACAAGGCGGAAGCCGGGGATACGGCATGGATCGCGAAGATACCTAAATGCCCCGATAGTATTTGTCTGGTCAATGGCAAGCCTCAGGACTGCACCAACGGCGAGTGGAATGGTCTATCCGAAGCAAGCCAGGAATTCCATCCCGGAGCACAGTGGTGTATGCGATCGAAGAGCTATGATGGCCATGCACAGCAATGCTGTTTTGACAAGAGTGGTAATCTAATCAAGTCCGGTCTTGGAGCAGGAACTCCTGATCGTGAGGCCGCGTCCTTCTGGAATGGTATTTGGATTAGCCACTATCGCCACGATGTACGTCCTTATAACTGGGCTGATGAATTTGATGGGGGTAAACTTGGGCCGTATCTCAAGAAGTATCTGGAAGTACGTCCTCCAAGCCAAGGGGGAGGAGGCTGCTATACTGAGAACTAGAAGACAGAAAGCTCTGGCATATGGATTACTGGTGATTGGGGCCCTGATTCTGCTAATTGCCTCTGTTGTTGTTGTGCCGTGGTATCTCAAGTCCAAGCGTGCCGAGGCGAAGTATCAGGACATCGTGGGGATGGTCAAACCTGGCATGGATATCGAAGATGCGCGACAACTGCTCATCAAGGCGGGATACCAGCCGGGCGAAAAGTACTTTCCGACTAAGAAGGAGGACTACTACTTGGTCTTGATCCCTGTGGGTGAACACACCTACATCGGTTCTTCTCTGGAGTCTCTGGAGTATGCCATCACAGGCAGCAAGAGCATTCTTCCGCATCCCAGAGCATGGGTGATAATTGAGGCTGACCGCCACGGAAAAGTGATTGAGGTTAGGTAGTACATGAGGGACCGATCTCTGTTCGCAATGAATCCACAGCCATCTTCCCCCGCTCCCACGCGAATTCAATTGTTGTCAGCCCCCCCCCCATCTCCGAGGGCATAGGAAATGACACGCGTGGAATCAAATTTCCTATCAGTAACCGTGATGGGTTCAAGACATACGTTGGGCATGGCACGCAATTGGGCTCGCATAGCGTTCGAGCGACGTACCGCAGGCGCCATCCCAGGATCAGCCCGCTTCAAACGACGAGGCGGGTTTTTTCGTTGACGCGTTAAAACGTGAACTGGATCGACGTGTAAACGAAATCGATGTCCTTCGATGAGCCGGTCTGCTCGATGAACCGGCCGGGGAAGAAGTGGCTGTAACCGACCATCAGCAAAGTGTGGCGATCCAGTTTGTACTTGACCACCAGGTCGATCTCCCCGCCGACGTCGCGGCTGGTTCCCGGCGCCCCGGCGCGGACCACGGCCGCCCCCGCGTTGTAAAGCGCATCGTTCACCTCGGCGCGGCGGAAGACGTGCCCGGTCAGCGAGACCGTCAGTTTCTTGAACGGCGTGAGACTCACACCGGCGCTGAGGTCGAGGATGTTCTGCCGACCCACCACGTCGATGTAGCCCAGATACGCATGGCCCAGCGGAAAGAGTTGGCTGAACGTGCCGGAATCGCCGTCGGCCGGATCGTCATCGCCGCTGGCGTAATCCACGCCGAGGAACAGGCGCGGCTTGGCCGGGCAATTGGCGAACGTGTAACCGAACTGACTGGCGATCATGTAGGCCCCGATGTCCAGCCCGCCGATATCGCCGAACTGGTAGGCCCCTTCGAGGTCGTAGTCAAAAGCCGAGAACAGTTTCCCTCCGATGCGGCCGCCGATCGTGTGCCGCTCTTCGCCCAGCGGATCGCGGTCACGGCCGAGCCAGTACGCGTCGAACGTGATGTCGCAATCCATGCATTTTCCCGTGGCGTACAAGCCGTATAGCTGGTCGTCATCGGTCGAATCGTTGAATTCGTATTTCTGTATGGGGGCGAAGCGCGTCCAGAAGCCGGTGACCTTCCAGACCTCGGCGGACACCGTGGCCAACACGCCGTCCCACGATCGCATCGTGTTCGACCAGTCCAACGGACTGACCAGGCGTTGCTTGCTGAACAAAAGCATCTGCCGTCCGCCCTGCACGCGCAGCGTCAGCTTTTCATTGAGCGGAACAGTCAACTCCGCGAAGGCCTGGAGCAGGTCGAGTTCGTCGACATCAAGACCGCGCCGTCCTCCGGGCAGGTCGCGGTCGGTTGCCAGCGCGCTCTTGCCCTCGGCGAAGAATCGCAGGTTTTCGCCGATGTGCAGGTCGCCGTGCAGGCGCAGGCGCGAGAGGAGATAGGTGTCATCGTTGGCCGGGCCGAATCCGAAGTTCGACCAGGTTTCCGTGCGCAGGCGCAACTGTCCGCCGAAGCTGGCCCAGACCTTGCCGTCGCCGGACAACGGCACGTACTTGATGCGATCGAACCAGTCGCCGGTGGCGGTGGTGTCCAGCCCGCTCAGGCCCGACCAGTCTTCCGCCTGCCGCAGCACGGGGCTGTACGCCGGCCGTTCGAAGGTCGGCAAGTCTTGCTCCGCCTGCGCCGGCGGCAAGAGCATGCCCAGCAGAATCAGTCCCGCCCATGTTGCATGGATGTGTCGCATGGCAATCTCCGGTTATCGGTATCATCCCAGCGTAACCGCCATACCGCGCCGGAACTTGATCCAGATCAATCGGCGGCGACGCAATGGTGCGAAGGGGATAAAGTCGCGTCCCGTTTGGGCCGATTGTAACGGCTGTAACGGTTATCCGGGATCGCCATACCATGCCGCAGCCGCACCTCAGCTCCATCGACGATTCCCCGCTGTTCATCATCGGATCGGGACGATGCGGTACGACAATGCTGGCCGAGCTGCTCGGCCGATTCACCGGTATCGCCGTCACCCCGGAAACCCATTTCGTGACCAAGTATCTCAGTCGCCTGGAGCATTTCGGCGATCTGTCGGAACCGGCCAATCGCTTGAAGTTGTGCGATGCGATCGCGCGTGAGCCGCGCTACAAGCTGCTGAAGCCGGCGTGGGACGGCGCAACGTTGGCTGCGGAATCGTGGTCCGATTACGGTGATTTGCTGCGAATGATTTACGGCCGCTTTGCCGCAGCGCAGGGCAAACAGCGCTGGGCCGACCAGACCCCGTTCTACGGTCTGCATCTTGATACCCTGGCGGCTCGGCTTGCCGAGGCGAAGTTCGTTCACCTGATTCGCGACGGGCGCGACTGTGCGCTTTCCGTGATGCGCACGTACTGGGGCCCGACGAACATGTACCGTGCGGCGTTGTGGTGGCGGGACGCCATGCAAAGCATCACCGAGTCCGGATGCGCGCTCGACGACAGCCGATACCTCGAAGTGCGATACGAGGATCTGCTCAGCCGGCCGTTGGAGCAGATGCAAAAGATTTGTGATTTCGCGGGCGAGCCGATGACCGATCGCCTGGCGGCGGTCTGTCGCGGTGGGCCCGGCGCGGAATACCGACTCAAGCGCCGCAACACCGACAAGTGGCGCATCGCGCTCGGCGCCGATCAGATACGCATATTTGAAGCACTTGCAGGGGCGGAACTGGAGAAGTCCGGCTACCCGCGTTTCTATCCGGGCGCGCGGGTGCCGGGCCGGATGATCCGGTGGTGCTATCGGGTTGATCACCGCATTCGATCCCTTCCGGCGAATGTGTCGGATGTGATGCGTTGGGCGCGCCGTCTGGCCGCGTGACAGACAGCGCTGCGGCTCAAGCCGCGTTTTTCATTCCGTGCCGATGAAACGCATCGCGCGATCGGGCCTGATCGCCGCTGACCAAAACTCGCTATCATGAGTGTATGATTCGCCTGCTGATTGGACGTGTGGTACCGGCGTTGGTCATGCTGGGGGCGGTGGCCGCGACGGTGTGGTGGTTGACGTTGCCCTCCGGGCAGGCGATCGGCAAGCGCACCTGCATCATGCCCGAGCCGGGCGAATTGAACGGCCCGCGCGTCGGCATCGACGGAAAGTTGATCCCCGGCACGGGGGAGCCCTTCGAGCCGTTGGCAGCGAGCCGGTGGCCGGGCTTCCGCGGCGGCGATCGCGATAACATCGTCAAGCAGGAACAGAACCTGGCGCGGAAGTGGCCGGAGGATGGCCCGCCGGTGCTCTGGCGCACCGAGGTGGGCGAGGGTCATGCCGGGCCGGTGGTGTGGGGCGGGCGCGTGTACGTGATGGATTACGACCGCGCCAACCAGTCCGATGCTCTGCGTTGTCTTTCGCTTGCGGACGGTGCGGAAATCTGGCGGTACACCTATCCGGTCAAAATCAAGCGCAACCACGGCATGTCGCGCACCGTTCCCGCGATCGGGGATGGACGGGTGGTCGCGATGGGGCCGAAATGCCACGTGATCTGCTGCGATGCGAACCGCGGCGAGTTGGCCTGGTCGATGGACCTGGTGCAACGTTACGAGACGACCGTCCCGCCCTGGTACACCGGACA
>JANQHK010000047.1 GCA_028282685.1 Phycisphaeraceae bacterium | reverse complement strand
TTCCTTGGCGACGGTCACGCCGTCCTTGGTGACGGTGGGGGTGCCATAGGATTTCTCGATGACGACCACGCGTCCGGACGGGCCGAGCGTGCCCTTGACGGCCTGGGCGAGTTTGCTGACGCCGCGGCGGATGGCCTCGCGCGCGTCGTTTTCAAAGACGATCTTCTTTGCAGCCATGATGGATATCTCCTTATTTCGTTGCTTGGTTAGCTGGTTATTTGGTTAACTGGTCTGAATGCCACATGGAACCGATTGTGTTTCATGGGAGTTCTCTTTGGCGCTGTAACTCGGTGAAACGCGATCGTGTCTACGAGTTAACTAGTCAACCAGTTAACCAGAAAATTACTCGATGACGGCCAGGACATCGTCGGCGTTGATGATGAGCATCTCTTCGTTGTTGAGCTTGACCTCGGTGCCGCCCCACTTGTTCAGCAGCACGGTGTCGCCTTTCTTGACGGCCGGCTCGTTGCGCTTGCCGGTGTTTTCGTTGACGGCTCCGGCGCCGACGGCGATGACCTTGGCCTGCTGGGGCTTTTCCTGTGCGGTATCGGGCAGGTAGATGCCGGATGCGGTCTGGGTTTCGGCTTCGAGTCGCTTGACGAGGATGCGATCACCGAGCGGTTGAATCTTCATTGTGCGTCTCCTTGGGTCCGCGGGGGTTCAGCGGGCCATTGGCCCTGGTAATGTCGCTCCAGGGCGCGCCGCAGCACGCCGAGGATCTGCTCAATTTCCACCGGCTCATCGAGCACGGAAAATACGTTCAGTTTCAAGGCCTCGATCAGGATGGGATCGTCGATGCGGGGATCGAACCGGCGATCGCGCACGGCCACGATGGCGCGCGGCCGCTGGGCGAGGCGTCGAATTTCTTTCAAGAGGCAAATGCCCCCGGGGGCCGCGGCGGACTGGGGATCGGCCTGACCGACCTGCATCGGTAGGGCCATGTCGATCACGGCGATGTGGATCGGGTCGCGGTGAATCAGCTTCACCGAGGCGGTCACCGAATCGGCGCGGAGCGTCCGCACCCCCTGCGGTTCGAGCAGGCAGGGCAGTTGGCTGGCCCACTGCTGGCCGCGGTCGGACAGCAGCATGTTCAGCCGGTCGGATTGGGGATCGCGCATGGCAACCATGGGACAAAACTCCGTGCCCAGACGCAGGGGCAAAATCGGGGCCGGGTTCTTCGCAGGTGATTTGGGCGTAAATTCTTATTTATCAGTGCCTTGGTGAATGTGACTTGGAGTTAAATACTTCCGGGGGCTGTCAAAGGGGGGAAACGACGGGGCTGGGGGCTGCCAAGCTGGCAGAATTTGAGGGCCCAGGGCCTAGGGGGCAGAATATTGACTTGATAAACTTAGTTTAATAAACTAGTTTGTCAGATGGCTCGAGGTAATGATTATGAAACCGGTCAACATCCATCAAGCGAAGACGCACCTTTCGAAAATGATTGAGCGGGTGCGCAAGGGCGAGCAGTTTATCATCGCCAAGGCGGGCAAGCCCGTGGCGAAGCTGGTTCCATTTCACGGCGCCGGTTCGCCGCGCCAAGGCGGTCAATGGAAGGGGCTGGTCCGGATCGGCGATGATTTCGACGCGCCCCTACCCGAGGAAATCGATCAGGCCTTTCGGGGTGAACGGCCGTGAGCGGTTACCTGTTGGATACGCATGTATTGTTGTGGTGGTTGGCCGAGCCGGATCGGCTGCCGACGGAAGTGCGTGATTTGATCGCCGATCCGAGCCATGCGGTGCATCTCAGTGCCGCGGCGGTTTGGGAAATGGCGATCAAGAAGTCCATCGGCCGACTGGACATGCCGGCCAATCTGCTTGAGGTGCTGGAGCAGGAACATATTGAGGTGTTACCCATCAACGCCGCCCACGCCCTGGCCGCCGCAGAACTACCGCTGCATCACGCCGATCCGTTTGATCGCATGCAGATCGCCCAGGCACGACTGGAAGGCCTGACGATTCTCACGCACGACGCGGCGATTCTGAAGTACGATGTGTCCAGTCGCGGCTTCTGATTTCTCATCCCTATGATAGACTCTAAGATTGGCCGAATGTGGTTGAAATCAACCATGGGAGTCTGTTTAAGGATTGAAAATGACAAACCAGAATAACGCGTTTGGTTCTCGAAAAACCCTCACCACCGCCGCCGGCAAAGTGGCTTACCACGATCTGAACGCACTGGCCGGGCAGGGCGTCGGCCACGTCGACCGGCTGCCCTATTCGATCAAGGTGCTGCTGGAATCGCTGCTGCGCAACGTGGACGGGTACATCGTCAGCGAAGAGCACGTGGCGAAGCTGGCGGGGTGGGATGCCGCCGCCGAACCCAGCGAAGAGATTCCCTTCAAGCCGGCGCGCGTGGTGTTGCAGGATTTCACGGGCGTTCCGGCGGTGGTGGATCTGGCCGCGCTGCGCCATGCCTGCAAGCAGCTCGGGGGCGATCCGGCGAAGATCAATCCGCTGGTTCCCTGCGATCTGGTGATCGATCACTCGGTGCAGGTGGACCATTTCGCGCGCGAAGATGCGCTGGCGCTGAACCTGCTGATCGAGTTCGAGCGCAACCGCGAGCGGTACGAGTTTCTCAAGTGGGGCCAGCAGGCGTTCGATAACTTCCGTGTGGTTCCGCCGGGCACGGGCATCATCCACCAGGTCAACCTGGAATACCTGGCGCAGGGCGTGCTGATCAACGACGGCGTGGCGCTGCCCGATTCGCTGGTCGGCACCGACAGCCACACCACCATGATCAACGGTCTTGGTGTGGTGGGCTGGGGCGTCGGTGGGATCGAGGCCGAGGCCGTGATGCTGGGCCAGCCGATTTACATGCTCACGCCGCAGGTGGTTGGATTCAAGCTGGCCGGCGAACTGCCCGAAGGCGCGACTGCAACAGACCTGGTGCTCACCGTCACCCAGATGTTGCGGGCGCACGGCGTGGTCGGTCGGTTCGTGGAGTTCTTCGGACCCGGCATGGCGTCGATGAACCTGCCGGACCGCGCCACCATCAGCAACATGGCCCCGGAATACGGCGCGACGATGGGGTTCTTCCCCGTCGATCAGGTGACGCTGGATTACCTGCGATTGACCGGGCGCAGCGATGAGGTGATCGATCTGGTGGAACGGTACTGCAAGGCGCAGGGACTTTGGTGCAGCGGCGAGACGGAGCCGGTCTTCACCGACACATTGGAACTGGACTTGTCGACGGTGACGCCTTCGCTGGCCGGACCGAAGCGCCCGCAGGATCGAATTGCGCTCTCGGCGATGAAAAGCCGGTGGCAGAACGATTTAAGCAGCACCTTCGGCAAGGGCGGCGATGCGGCGGGCAAACCCGAAGCCCGAAGCCCGAAGCCCGAAATATCCGATGGCGCGGTGGTCATCGCCGCGATCACCAGTTGCACCAACACTTCCAATCCGTCGGTGATGCTGGCGGCGGGGTTGGTGGCGCGCAAGGCGGTGGAGCGCGGTTTGGCCGTCAAGCCCTGGGTGAAAACATCGCTGGCTCCGGGCTCGCGCGTGGTCAGCGAATATTTGGCCGAGGCGGGGCTGGACGAATCGCTGGATGCGCTGGGTTTCCAGACGGTGGGCTACGGCTGCACGACGTGCATCGGCAACTCCGGGCCGCTGCCCGGTCCCAGCGCTGCGGCAGTGACCGAAAACGATCTGGTGGTGGCCAGCGTGCTCTCGGGCAATCGCAACTTCGAGGGGCGCGTCAATCCTCACGTGAAAGCCAATTACCTGGCCAGCCCGCCGTTGGTCGTTGCGTATGCGATCGCCGGGACGGTCGAGATCGACCTGGCGACCGAGCCGATCGGCGCCGATGCCGACGGCGCGCCGATCTACCTCAAAGACATCTGGCCGACGCAACGGGAAGTCCGCGATGCGGTGCAAAGCGCGGTCAAGCCGCAGCAGTTCGCCGACAGTTACGCCGACGTCACCACCGGCGATGAGCAGTGGCGCAAGATCGACGTGGCCGGTGGTGCGATGTACGACTGGCCGGAGCAGTCAACGTACATCCGCCGCCCGCCGTTCTTTGATGCGATGCCCGCCCGGCCTCAGCCGATCGAACCGATCGTTGGCGCGCGGGTGTTGTGCCTGTTGGGTGATTCGGTGACGACCGATCACATTTCTCCCGCCGGTGCGTTCAGCGCCGACAGTCCGGCGGGACTGTACCTGACCGCGCAAGGCGTCGATCCGAAGGATTTCAACAGCTTCGGTTCACGCCGCGGCAATCACGAAGTGATGATGCGCGGTACGTTCGGCAACATCCGCATTCGCAATCAACTGGCGCCCGGCACCGAGGGCGGGTACACCACCGATCTGCTCGATGGCCAAACCAAACCGATTTACAACGCGGCGATCCACTACCAGGAACAGAACGTTCCGCTGGTCGTTCTCGCCGGTAGGGATTACGGTATGGGCAGCTCGCGCGACTGGGCCGCCAAGGGGACGTATCTGCTGGGCGTGCGCGCCGTGATTGCGCAGAGCTACGAGCGCATCCATCGATCCAACCTGATCGGCATGGGTGTGTTGCCGTTGCAGTTTTGCGAAGGCGATACCGCCGAGTCGCTGGGGCTGACCGGGCGCGAAGTGTTCGACATTCACATCGACGACCGTATTCAGCCGGGCCAGCAGGTGCCGGTGACCGCGGTGGCATCGCAGGGGGGTGCCCCGAAACCGTTCGCAGTGCGGTGCCGCATCGATACGCCGGTGGAGGTCGAGTACTACCGCAACGGGGGAATTCTGCATACGGTCCTGCGGAAGCTGGCAGGCGTCTGAGACGCGGGCAGGGCGATAACGGGCTTTATGTGAAGTGAAATTCGGAGCGAAATATCCCTATTCTCGGCCCGAAAACAGCGTATCTCTTTTTTAAAAATCGCCTTATGCTTGCTAACGAAATCTTAATATTGTAATATATATTAGCAGTAGAAGCCGATATTGTTCATAGGTAAGACATGACTCACGGACGAGAATATCACGTTGGGGATCGAGTTATCTTCTCGATGCCCAAGCAATCGACTCACCCCGGTCCGCGGGCGAGGGATGTCGATCCCGAGCCCAAGGGCGAGTACTATCGCTACAGCGTGGACAAGTTCTGGATCATCTGCGACATGCTGGAGGACGGCCGGTTGGTCGCCAAGACCCGCCGCGGCAAGACGCACGTGCTTGAACCCAACGATCCGCGCCTGCGCAAGGCACGCTGGTACGAGCGCCTGCTCAACAGCACACGCTTTCCAATGCTGTGATTGATGATTCCGTGAATCGATGTGATGCCGTGTCAACCGCGATGTGAATGCATCGCGTTTTTCACATGGCCACTGAAGCGACCGCGCCGCCCCCTTTGTCCCTCAGTTCCCTTGTCCCTTCGTCCCGTCCGGCATCAGCATCGCCAGGTATTCGATGTTGCCCGTTTTACCTTTGCCTTTGCCGCCGCGGATCGGTGAGACGATCGTGTTGACTACGCGCACGTACAGTCCCGCCATCTCCTGCAACACGCGCTGAAAAATTGACTCGGCCTGCACGGGGTCGAGAATCGCGCCTTTGGGCAGCTTCTCCTCGCATTCGTAGTGTGGCTTAATCAGCGTGATGATGTGTTTGGGTTGCCAGTGCATCGCCGCGGGGATGGCGTGCTTCTGCCGCGTCCAGCCCAGGTCAATCACGGCCAGGTCGATTCCCTCGACCGCTTGCGGCTTGGCAACCCCCTCTCCCTTTAAGGGAGAGGGCTGGGGTGAGGGTGAGTTTTCACCGTCTTGCGCACCCTTGGAATCATCCCCCTCACCCAACCTCTTCTCCACCTGGGGGAGAGGGGTCGAAGTTAGCCCAGTTTGGGTCAATGCCTCTGTAACATCCACGTGCATCGCGTTGGTGCGCTCCATCACGACCACGCGCTCGTCGTTGCGCAGCGTCCAGGCCAGTTCGCCGTAGCCGGTGTCGATGGCGAAGACTTTCGCGGCGCCGCGTTGCAGCAGGCAATCGGTGAATCCGCCGACGTTGCAGCCGAGGTCCGCGCAGATGAAACCGGCGACATCGAGGCCGAACGCCTCCAGCGCCGCGGCGAGTTTCAACCCCCCGCGCGAGACGTATGGATTGTTCTGCGGTTCTTCCACTGAATTACGTATAACGCGGTAAATCGCGTCGTTAAATGGTCCTTCAGGCCATTCCGGCCTTGGTGTTTTTGGTGCCCTTGGTGGTTTTTCCTCGCGCTCCCCTTCGGGTCGCGGCTAAACGCGTCGCGGTTAAACGCATCGTGGCTAAACCTGGCGATCTGCGATCACCCGCTAAACATCACGCATCACATATCACAAAATTATACATCACCCCATCTTCCCCTTTGTGTTTTCGTGCCTTTGTGGTTACTTTTCCCGCTCCACTTCCAGGCCCACGATGGCGATGCCGGCCTTGTCCGCCGCGGCGATGGTGGCCTGCTTTTCGAGGATGATCGTCTTACCCGCTTCGATGGCCAGGCACCCCCCGCTCTTGGCCGCCATTTTTTCGATGGTCAGCGGTCCGACGGTCGGCACATCGAATCGCATGTCCTGGTTGGGCTTGGCGATCTTGACCAGCGTCCAGCCGCCCTTGCGGCAGAGGTTGCCGACGCGCTCGATCATCCGGTCCGTGCCCTCGATCGCTTCGACGGCGATGATCTCGCGGTCGCGCACGGCCACGGCCTGGCCCACGTCCAAGTCGCCCATGCGCTGCACGATCGGCAGGGCGAACTCGATGTCCGCCAATTGCCCGGCGGACGGCTTGCTCGTCGTGATCGGGCCGGCCTCGGCCAGCAGCTCCGGTATGTACGTGGTTGAATCGATCATGGTGATGCCCTCGTTGGCGATTTCCTCCGCCACGGCGTTCAACAGTTTGTCGGTGCGCTTGTCATGGCGCAACGTGCGAAACCAGATCCTTCCGGCGCGCAGGTCCGGCCGATGCCGCAGCGCCACGAACGGTGCGTACATCTGCACCTTCGAGACCCGGCCGATCATCAGCACTTCCGAGCAGCCCCAGCTACGCAGCAGACTGATCCATCGGCCCAGTTGAATCAGCCCGGCGGTTTTGAATTGATCGCAGAACTCGGGAAGATCGGCATCGTACTGATCGCGCAAACCCACGCAGGCGACCCGGCGGCCTGTCGCATGAATGCCCTGGGCCGAGGCGATCGGCAGCCGTCCGCCTCCTGCGATGATTCCGATCGGTGGATCCATCCGAGCCTATTTTATCCGATTCGGCAATCGGGTTCGCCCCGGTCCCGCCATCGGGGCGGTGGGGTGGAAATTTCGCTGCGGCATCATTGTTTCAGATGAGCGTACGCTCCGTCCGCCCTGATTGAACATCGCGTCCGGGAGGGCCGAGCCACACTTGGAAAGGTTCTGGATATGGAAATTTCCTACACCTGTATGGATGAGCTTATACGCCTGAGAATCGCTGTTTTCAGTCCAATTACGCCATTCCGTCGATTTTGAAAAAAAGACGCAATAAGGAAATATGGTTTTTTCATGAATTTGTCCCTTTACCGTTGACAAACGCCCGAAAATACGGAATTATATGTTCCGTGAAATAATTCACAGCGTTACGTTGTTCACAAAGAGTTCTGGTTTTCTTCGAAAAGTCAGGATCAGGCATGAATAAAGCCATATCTGACAAGGTGATCGGGCGTCTGGGCCAGTACCGCCGACTTCTTGGCCGGCTGGCTGAAGAGGGGGCCCGCTTTGTGTTCAGCCACGATCTGGCGTCCATGGCCCGAGTGACCGCCGCCCAGGTCCGGCGCGATCTGATGGTGTTGGGCGCCAGCGGTAATCCCGCCAAGGGCTACTCCGTCAGCGGCCTGTTGGAAGACATCGAAGCGTTTCTCGATGCCCCGGATGGTCAGAACGTGGCCCTGGTGGGCGTGGGCAACCTCGGTCGGGCGTTGCTGGCCTTCTTTGCCGGGCGGTCCACCAAGCTGCGCATCGTCGCCGCGTTCGACGCCAATCCCGAAAAAACCGGCCGGGTGATCCACGGCTGCCGTTGCTACGGGATGGATGCGCTGGAAGCCGAGATCCAGCGCGAAGCGGTCACGGTCGGCGTGATCGCGGTGCC
Source organism: Phycisphaeraceae bacterium (assembly GCA_028282685.1). GTDB lineage: Bacteria > Planctomycetota > Phycisphaerae > Phycisphaerales > Zrk34 > JANQHK01. The sequence continues at coordinate 27,718 of JANQHK010000047.1, read as the reverse complement.
GGCTGATGCGGCGCAGGAGATTGCCGAGCACCTGATCGAGACGGGGATTCGCGGATTGTTGAACTTTGCCCCGGTGCGGTTGTCCGTGCCGGCGAATGTGTATGTCGAGGACATCGACATGACGGTATCCATGGAGCGGGTCGCATACATGGCCCGCCAGAACGCCGTATCTCTGGAGAAGCTGTAATGGTCAGCAATGTGAAACTGCAAGAAGTCAATGCGGTGCTGGAAGATTATCCCACCGCGGGGCGCGACGCCCTGATTCCCATACTGCAGCAGGTGCAGAAGCGCCAGGGCTACCTCAGCCCGCAGGCGGTGATCCGCATCGGCGAGCATTTGAACCTGGCGCCGTCAAAGGTGTACGGCGTGGCGACGTTCTACAACCAGTTCCGGTTCTCCGCGCCGGGCCAGTGCCACATCCAGGTGTGCCGGGGCACGGCCTGCCACGTGAAAGGGTCGGCCGGTGTGCTGGAAACCATCCAGCGACTGCTCAAGATCGAGCCCGGACAGACCACGCGGGATGGACGGTTTTCGCTGGAGGTGGTGGCGTGCATCGGGGCCTGCGGATTGGCCCCGCTGATCTGCTGTGAAGAGAATTTTCACGCACAGGTCTCGCCCGCCAAGGCCGAGAAAATCATCAAGCAGTACCAGAAGAAGGTGACCACCGATGGCTGAGTCCAAACCCAACAACGGAAATACGGATTGGCAGAAGACGTGGCGACAGGATCCGGCGGCCGTGGCCGACCTGGTTGACGCGATGACCGTCGAGCGCGAAGGCGAAGCGCAGCAGCGGCACCAACAGTTGCTGGCGAAACTGCGGCGCGAGGTCGTTGAGCAGCCGACGATCTACCTCGGCACGGGCACATGCGGCCTGGGCGCCGGGGCGGGCAAGACGCTTCAAGCCGTCCGCGATTATCTGGAACAACGGAACATCGATGCGCAGATCGTGGAAGTCGGCTGCATCGGCCTGTGTGCCGTGGAACCGATCCTGGACGTGCAACTGCCCGATCGGCCCCGCGTTTCGTTCAAGCAGGTGACCGAAGATCGCGTGGCCGGCCTGCTGGATGCGGTGCTTCAGGCCGGGACGGTTCCGTCGGAGATGACGCTGGGTCAGTTCCGCAGCGAAATCGCCGAGGCGTGGGCGGACGTGCCGTACCTGGATGAGCATCCGTTCTTCGCACCGCAGACGCGCTGGGTTCTGGCGAACTGCGGCGTGATGGACCCGACGCGCATCGACGAATACATGGCGCACGGCGGGTATGCGGCGTTGGCCAAGGCGCTGACGCAGATGACGCGCGAAGAGGTGTGCGACATGGTCGAGTCCAGCGGCCTGCGCGGTCGCGGCGGCGGCGGCTTCCCGACGGGCAAGAAGTGGAAGTTCGCGCTGAACACCGAGGCCGACCAGAAGTATCTGATCTGCAACGCCGACGAAGGCGATCCCGGCGCGTTCATGGATCGTGCGGTGATTGAAGGCGATCCGCATCGTCTGGTCGAAGGTCTGGCGATCTCCGCTTACGCGATCGGCGCCAGCAAATGTTATGTGTACATCCGTGCGGAGTATCCGCTGGCGATCCGGCGTCTGGAGGATGCGATTGCCCAGGCCGAGGCGGCGGGCCTGCTGGGGGTGGACATCCTTGGCAGCGGCGTGGAACTGAAGGTCATGATCAAGCAGGGGGCGGGCGCATTTGTCTGCGGCGAGGAAACCGCGTTGATCCACAGCGTCGAGGGCCGGCGCGGCATGCCGCGTCCGCGTCCGCCGTTCCCCGCCATCAAGGGACTGTTCGACAAGCCCACCATCATCAACAACGTCGAAACGATGGCCAACATTCCGGGCATCGTGGCCAACGGCTCGGAATGGTTCAGCGGCGTGGGCACCCAAACCAGCAAGGGCACGAAAGTCTTCGCCCTGTCGGGCAAGGTGGTGCGCACGGGGCTGGTGGAAGTGGCGATGGGCACACCGCTGCGTGAAGTCGTGTTCGCGATCGGCGGCGGCATTCCCGACGCCAAGGCGTACAAGGCGGTGCAGATCGGCGGGCCGAGCGGCGGCTGCATCCCCGCGCAACACCTGGACATCGAGATCGATTACGAATCGCTCAAGACCGTGGGCGCGATGATGGGCTCGGGCGGCCTGGTCGTGATGGACGAAGCCACGTGCATGGTGGATGTGGCCAAGTTCTTCATGGACTTCATCCAGCGCGAAAGCTGCGGCAAGTGCATTCCCTGCCGGGAGGGCACGCGGCGGATGCTGGAAATCCTCGAGCGGATCACGCGCGGCCGCAAGAAAGAAGACGGCGACGGGGCGCTGGAACGCTTCAAGGGCGTGATGTACCTCGAGCGCCTGGCCGACGTGATCAAGGACACGTCCCTCTGCGGATTGGGCCAGACCGCCCCGAACCCCGTGCTCAGCACGCTGCGCTGGTTCCGCGATGAATACGAGGCGCACATTTACGAGCGCCGTTGTCCGGCGCACGTCTGCCCGGAACTGCTGACCTACACCGTCGATCAGGAACTGTGCAAGGGCTGCACGCTGTGCGCCAAGACGTGCCCCGGCGGTGCGATCCTCGGCGCGCCCAAGTCGCCGCACACCATCGATATGGACAAGTGCGTCGGCTGCGGAACGTGCCTGAACGTCTGCCGATTCGAAGCGATCGCGGTGGATTAGAAAACCGATCCGGGGTTGCGCCCTTCGGCTTCGCCCAGGGCTCAACCCGCGGCTGAACGAATGAAAGACACAACGACTTTTTGAGGATAGAAACGTGGCGACCATCGAAGTGAACAACCGGACGATCGAGGCCGAGGAAGGCCGCATGCTGCTCGACGTGCTGAGCGAGCAGGGCATCAACGTGCCGACGCTCTGCCATCTCAAGGACCTGGCGCCCAGCGGGGCGTGTCGGATGTGCGTGGTGGAAGTGGAAGGCGCGCGGACGTTGGCGCCCAGTTGCGCCTGCCCGGTGAGCGAGGGGATGAAGGTGAAGACGCACAGCCCGCGCGTCATCCGTGCCCGCAAGACGGTGGTGGAGCTGCTGCTGTCCAGCCATCCGGACGACTGCCTCTACTGCGTGCGCAACAAGAATTGCGAGCTGCAGGACCTGGCCGAAGGACTTGGCGTGCGTCAGCGGCGGTACGTGGGCGAAAGCCGGCGTGCGCATCTGGACGTCTCCAGCGCTTCGATCGTGCGCGATCCGGACAAGTGCATTCTCTGCGGCCGCTGCGTGCGCGTCTGCGAGGAAGTGGAGGGCGTGGCGGCGATCGACTTCATCGGCCGCGGCGCGGCGACGGAGATCGGCCCGGCCTTCAACACCGGCCTGAACACCTCCAATTGCGTGAACTGCGGCCAGTGCGTGGCCGTCTGCCCCACCGGCTCGTTGCGCGAGCAGAGCCACCTCAAGGAAGTGGTCGATGCGCTGAACGATCCGGAAAAATGCGTCATCGTCCAGCACGCCCCGAGCATTTCGGTGACGCTGGCCGAGGAGTTCGGCGTCAAGCCGGGCAAGGACGTGGCGGGCCTGATGACGGCCGCGATGCGCACGCTCGGATTCGACCGCGTGTTCGACACGTCCTTCAGTGCCGACCTGACCATTATGGAGGAAGCCAGCGAACTGGTGCACCGCATCACGACCGGCGGCAAGCTGCCGATGATGACCAGTTGTTCTCCCGGCTGGATCAAGTTTGTCGAGCAGATGTACCCGGACTTCATGGAGAACCTGTCCACCTGCAAGAGCCCGCAGCAGATGCTGGGCGCGGTGATCAAGCGGTTCTACGCCGAGCGCGAGGGAATCGATCCGGCCAACGTGTACAGCGTGTCGATCATGCCGTGCACGGCGAAGAAGTTTGAGGCGATGCGGCCGGAGATGGCCAAGGACGGTCTGCCGGATGTGGATGCGGTGCTGACCACGCGCGAGCTGGCGCGGCTGCTGCGGATGTACGGCGTCGACATCACCGCCATGGCTCCCGACACCGCCGACAACCCCTTCGGCCAGCGCTCCAGTGCGGGCAAGCTGTTCGGGGCGACCGGCGGCGTGATGGAAGCGGCCGTCCGCACGGCCTACTGGATGATCACCGGTGAAGAACTGGCCGACCTGAAAGTCACCGCGGTGCGCGGTCTGGACGGCGTAAAGCAGGCCAAGCTCGATATCAACGGCCAGCAGGTCGGCGTTGCGGTGGCCAGCGGTCTGGCCAACGCCAAGCAGCTTCTGGAAGAAGTGCGCAACGGACGCGATGATTTGCACTTCATCGAAGTGATGACCTGCCCGGGCGGGTGCATCAACGGCGGCGGTCAACCGCTCCGCACCAATCCCGAGGCCGTCAAGGCGCGCATGCGGGCGCTTTACAAGATCGACCGCGAAGACACCGTGCGCACCAGCCACGGCAACCGTGCCGTCCAGCGTCTTTACGAGGAGTTCCTCGGCGAGCCGCTCGGCGACAAATCCCACGATCTGCTGCACACCCATTACCAGAAGCGCGAGATAATCGGTTGAATGAACTGCTCTCCCCCTGGTGGGGGAGAGGTTGGGTGAGGGGGTTGATTCCCCCGCCGCGACGTTGTTTGGGGTTTGCACCCTCACCCTACCCCTCTCCCTGAAAGGGAGAGGAAGCGAAAGGATCCGATGACCCCTTCACCGAACATGCCGCTGGTCAAGACCATCTCCGAGCGTTGCCGGGTGTGCTATACGTGCATTCGCGAGTGCCCGGCGAAGGCGATTCGCGTGGCGGAAGGTCAGGCGCACGTGCTCGATGAGCGGTGCATCGGCTGTGGGAACTGCGTGCGCGTCTGCTCGCAGAACGCCAAGCGGGTTTTAACGAATATCAACCAGGTGCGCATGCTTCTGGGCGGGCAGACGCCCGTGGCGGCGGTCATCGCGCCCAGCTTCCCGGCGGAATTTGCCGGCATGGATCATGCCACGCTGGTCGGCATGATCCGCACGTTGGGTTTCGATTACGTCAACGAAGTGGCCTTCGGAGCCGATCTCGTCGCCGGGCGTTATCGTAAGCTGCTCGACGGTTCGGCCGATCGGCGCTACATCGCCACCACCTGCCCGGCCATCATCCGCTTCGTCGAACGGTACCATCCGGAAATGGTCGATCAACTGGCGCCGGTGGTCAGCCCGATGGTGGCGACGGCCCGGGCGCTGAAGCGTCTGCACGGCGATGGGCTGCGCATCGTGTTCATCGGACCGTGCATCGCCAAGAAGGCCGAAGCCGCCAGCAATTCGCTCAACGACGATGTGGACGTCGCGATCACCTTCGCCGAGCTGCGCGTGATGTTGCTGAAAGAGGGCGTCGATCCGTCGACGGTGCAGGCCTCGGCTTTCGATCCGCCGCACGGCGGCTTGGGGCGCGTGTTCGCGATCAACGGCGGCATGTTGCAGACGGCCGGTGTCGCGGAGGACCTGCTGACCGGCCACGTGGTGACCGCCGAGGGCCGCTCCAGTTTCCCGCAGGCCATCAGGGCGTTTGAAAACGGGGATCTGGATTCCCGTCTGCTCGAGGTGCTCTGCTGCAACGGCTGCATCATGGGCGCGGGCGTGACCAACGAGGACGGTTACTTCGCACGGCGCAACCGCGTCAGCCAATACGCCCGTCAGCAGGCCGAGGCGCTCGACGCCGACCGCTGGCGCGCCGCGATGACGGACATGGCCGACCTCGATTTGAACCGGCGTTTCGTCGCCAACGATCAGCGTCTGGCGATGCCTTCCCGCGAGCAGATCACGCGGATTCTCCAGGACATGGGCAAACAGCGCGCCGAGGATGAATTGAATTGCGGCGCCTGCGGGTACGATACCTGCCTCGAACACGCCATCGCCATTCACAAGGGCTTGGCCGAAACCGACATGTGCCTGCCCAACACCATCGAGCGCATCAAGGCGACGATGACCGAGTTGACCAGCACCAACCGCGAACTGGCCGAGACACGGGAGCAGTTGATTCAGTCCGAAAAATTGGCAAGCATGGGCCAACTTGCCGCGGGTATCGCCCACGAGGTGAACAATCCGCTGTCGGTGGTGCTGATGTACACGCATTTGTTGCTCGAAGATGAATCGTTGGACGAAAAGCTGCGCGAGGACCTGCGCATGGTCGTCGACCAGGCCGGACGCTGCCGGAAGATCGTCGGCGGCCTGCTCGATTTCGCCCGGCAGAACAAGGTCGTGCGCCAGCCGACCGACGTGCGCGAAACCGTCGATCACGCCTTGCGCATGCTCAGCCATCCGGATAACGTCTGTGTCTCGGTTCGGCACGATCTGGACGATCCCATCGCCGAGATCGATCGCGACCAGATCATCCAGGTGCTGACCAACCTGTTCACCAACGCGTTCGCCGCGATGACCGAAGCCGGCGGCACCCTGACCGTGCGCACCGGCGATGATGGCGCCGCTGTTCGCATCGAGGTGTCGGATACCGGCCCGGGTATCCCGTCGGATATCCTGGGAAAGATTTTCGATCCGTTTTTTACCACCAAGCAGATCGGCAAGGGTACGGGACTGGGCCTGGCGGTCACCTACGGCATCGTGAAGATGCACCGGGGCGACATCGCCGTGACCACCAACACCAACCCCGGCGTCGGACCGACCGGCGCCACGTTCGCTGTCACCCTGCCGCGTATTGAAGGAGATGTCTAGTGACCGCTGAAACTGCCCACAAAACCGGCCACGTCCTGCTCGTCGATGACGATCCGGATTTTCTGCTGCAGCAGAAGGTGATGCTCGAATCCGCCGGCCACACGGTGACGACCGCCGAATCCGCGGCGCAGGGTCAGGAGCTGGCCCAACGTCAGGAGTTCGACGCCGCCGTGGTCGACCTGATGATGGAAGAGCACGATGCGGGATTCACCCTCTGTTATCACCTGAAGAAGCATCGTCCGGACATGCCGGTGATTCTGGTGACCGCCGTGACCAGCGAAACGGGCCACGAGTTCGACGCCTCCACGCGCGAAGAGCGCTCGTGGGTGAAGGCCGACGCCTGGCTGACCAAGCCGGTTCGCTCCGAGCAACTCACCGGCACGCTGGGCAAGCTGCTGAAGGATTAACAACGATGACGACGCTTCGGGTACTGGTCTGCGATGACGAAATGGGCATGCGTGTCGGTGTGGCGCGCACGCTGCGCGATCATCGCATCGAAGTGCCCGATCACGGCGAGCCGGTCTGCTTTGAAGTCGACCAGGCCCAAACCGCCGAGCAGGCGTTGTGGAAAATCCGTGACCGGGCGCCGGACCTGTTGTTACTTGATCAGAAGTTGCCGGGCATGAGCGGCATGGAACTGCTCAAGGCGCTGGAGCAGGATACGCCCGACATGCTCACGGTGATGATCACCGCGTACGCGACGATCGATTCGGCCGTGCATGCGACCAAGATGGGCACGTTCGATTACCTGCCCAAACCGTTCACCCCCGCGGAGTTGAAGGATGCGGTGCGCAAGGCCGCGGCGCACCTGCTGCTGGTCCGCCACGCGCGCCGGTTGGAAGAGGAAAGACGCCGGGTGCGGTTCGAGTTTATCCGCGTGCTCGGTCACGAGTTGAAAAGTCCGCTCAACGCCGTCACCGGATACCTGCAGATTCTCAACGATCCCGCCGCCGCGCCCGATCCGGCCACCGCGAAACAGATGATCGACCGCTCGCTGATCCGCATCGATCACATGCGCAAGCTGATCGTCGACCTGCTGGACATGACGCGCATCGAATCGGGTCAGCGCCGGCGCGAACTGGTGGAGGTCGACTTGGCCGAGGTGGCGCGGATGGCCATGGAGACGCTCGAACCGGCTGCACAGGAACGCCGGATCACCGTGGCTCTGCACGCCGACGGACCGACCGCGATCAACGCCGATCGCACCGAGATGGAAATCATCCTGAACAACCTTGTCTCCAATGCAGTGAAGTACAACCGCGATGGCGGGCGGGTGGATATCGAATTGTCCTGCGATTCGGACTCAATCACGATTCAAGTTGCCGATACCGGAATCGGGATGAGCCCGGATGAGGCGGCTAAACTGTTCCGGGAGTTTGTAAGAATCAAGAACGCCAAGACGCGTAACATTCTGGGCAGCGGCCTGGGGTTGTCGATCGTCAAACGCATCGCCGAGATGTACCACGGGGCGGCGAGCGTCGAAAGCGAGCCCGAGGTCGGCAGCACCTTCACCGTTACGCTTCAGCGCCGTTCCGAGCAGACCGCCGAGAACACCGATGACCTTGCCGAAGCAACAAATCCTTGACTGGCTCACCGAGCAGCGCCCCCGGCGCTTGGACGAATTGTGGGCCTTGGCTGACCAGACGCGCCGCGAGCACGTCGGCGATGCAGTGCATCTGCGCGGGCTGATCGAATTTTCCAATATCTGTCAGCGCAACTGCCTCTACTGCGGATTACGCACCGGCAACGCCAAGCTCTCCCGCTACCGGCTCACCGAAGACGAAATCATGGACTGCGTCGGCCAGGCCGTCGCGTTCAACTACGGCACCGTCGTCCTGCAATCCGGTGAAGATCCGGGAATCGATCTCGACTGGCTCTGCGCCCTGGTGCGCCGAATCAAGAGTGAAACGGACATGGCCGTCACACTCAGCGTGGGCGAGTGGGAGGATGATGCGCTGCAACACATGCGCGATGCCGGGGCCGATCGATACCTGCTGCGATTTGAAACGTCCAACGCGAAACTGTTTGATCGGATTCATCCCCCCGCGCCCGGGCAGCCCAAGCGCGATCGGATGGAGATTCTGCGCACGTTGCGTCGGTTGGGTTTTGAGGTCGGCTCGGGTGTGATGATCGGTATCCCGGGGCAGACGTGGAGCGACCTGGCCGACGATCTGCTCGCCTTCGCCGAGCTTGATCTGGACATGATCGGCGTCGGGCCGTATATCCCCCACCCCGACACGCCGCTCGGCAAGTACCTGGAACACTACATGGCCTCGGAAGATTTGCAGGTCCCGGCGACCGAACTGATGACCTACAAGGTGCTGGCGCTGACGCGTCTGCTCTGTCCGGATACGAACATTCCCGCGACCACGGCGCTGGCGACGCTGAACACGAAATCCGGCCGGGAGCTCGGCCTGCAGCGCGGCGCCAACATCATCATGCCCAACCTCTCGCCCACCGAACACCGCGGCGCGTACGAAATCTATCCCGACAAGGCCTGCATCAAGGATTCGGCCGGCCAATGCCTGCTCTGCGTCACGGGGCGTGTGGCGATGATCGGCCGTTCCGTCGGCAAGGGGCGCGGCGACTCGCCGAACGCACAGCAACGCCGCGATGCCGATTCGGCCATCGAATCGATTGGAGGTGACTCATGAGCACCCTGCCCAACATGAAATCCGCTCTCTCAAAAAACTGCGTCGACTTCATCGACGATGACAAAATCCAGGGGTTGATCGGCAAGCCCGCCGATCCCGCCGATCCCGTCGAAGCGCGCGAGGTGATGGCCAAGTCCGTCGCCAAGGAGCCGCTGACCGTCGAGGAATCCGCGGTGCTGATCAACTGCGACGATCCGGAACTGGTCGAGGAAATCTTCGCCACGGCCCGACAACTGAAACGCGATGTCTACGGCAATCGCATCGTCCTCTTCGCGCCGCTGTACATCGGCAACCATTGTGTCAACGATTGTTCGTACTGCGGTTTTCGTCGGTCGAATAAAGACGCCGTGCGGCGTACGCTTGATGCCGGCGAAGTACAGCAGCAGATTCACGCTCTGGAAGACAAGGGGCACAAGCGGCTGATTCTGGTGTTCGGTGAACACCCGATGTACGGCGCCGAGTTCATCGCCGAAACCGTGCGCATGGTCTACGAAACGCGCAAGGGCAAGGGCGAGATTCGCCGCGTGAACATCAACGCCGCTCCGCTCGACCAGGACGGCTACAAGATCGTCAAGGAAGCGGGCATCGGCACGTATCAGGTCTTCCACGAAACGTACCACCACGAGACGTACGCCAGCGTGCATCCCGCTGGGACCCGCAAGGGCGATTACCTCTGGCGGCTCGACGGGCTCAGCCGCGCCTGGGAGGTCGGGCTCGACGACGTCGGCATCGGCGCGCTGTTCGGCCTGTACGACTGGCGGTTCGAGGTGCTCGGGCTGGTCACGCACGCACGCTACCTGATGGATCGCTTCAACTGCGGGCCGCATACCATCAGCTTCCCGCGCCTGCGACCGGCCTCAAACGTGCAGCTCGACGAGCAGTGGATGGTCAGCGATTACGACTTCAAACGCCTCGTGGCGATTCTGCGGCTGAGCGTGCCCTACACCGGCATGATCCTCACCGCGCGCGAGCCGGCCGAACTGCGCAACGAGATCATGGGATTCGGCGTCTCGCAGATCGACGCCGGCTCACGCATCGAACTCGGCGGATACACCGAGGTCGGCGATGCCCAACAGCAGTACAGCGAAAAAGAGCAGTTCGAGCTGGGCGATATTCGCTCGCTCGACGAGGTGATCCAGCAACTGGCCGTCGAAGGATACATTCCCAGCTTCTGCACGGCCTGCTACCGACTCGGCCGAACCGGCGAAGAGTTCATGGAGTTTGCCATCCCCGGCTTCATCGAGCGGTTGTGCACGCCCAATGCGCTGAGCACTTTCCAGGAATACCTGGTCGATTACGCATCGCCGGCCACGCGCGCCGCCGGGGAAAAACTCATCCGGAAAATGCTCGCCGAGATGCCCGACAACAAGCGCAAGGAAGAACTGATCCGCCGGATGGAACAGATCCGGACCACCGATGAGCGGGACTTGTACTTTTAACGGTTGCCAGTTACCAGTTGCCGGTTACCCGTTTCCAGTTGATGGGATGTCGTTGGACAGGTACAAACTGGTAACTGTTAACCGTGAACTGGTAACTGATGCCTGACTACCGAATCGAGCACGATCTGCTGGGTGAAATGCAGGTGCCGGCTGATACCCTGTACGGCATCCACACCGCGCGCGCGATGGAAAACTTTCCGCTGGCCCGGCGGCCGGTTCGTCGGGAACTGATCCACGCCTACGGGCAGGTCAAACTGGCCTGCGCCCGAACCAATCACGAGCTGGGGCGATGGGACGAGCCGACATTCGCAGCAATCGCGCAGGCGTGCGGTGAGTTGGCCGAGGGAATGCTGGACGATCACATCGCGATCGATGCCTTGCAGGGTGGAGCGGGTACATCCACGAACATGAACGTCAACGAGGTGATCGCCAACCGCGCGCTGCGGATACTGGGGCGGCCCTTGGGCAGTTACTCCCCTCTTCCCCAAGTGGGGGAGAGGTTGGGTGAGGGGGATGATTCCAGGGGTGCGCAAGGCGGTGAAAACCCTCCCTCACCTCAGCCCTCTCCCTTGAAGGAAGAGGGGGCTTGTGTCCATCCGCTCGATGACATCAACCTGCACCAGTCCACCAACGACACCTATCCGACGGCGTTGCGCGTGGCGGCGATTGTGCAACTGCATGCGCTCGAACAAACCGTCATCAAACTGCACGATGCCTTCAGTGCCAAAGAGAAGGAACTGGCCCACGTGGTGCGCGTGGGACGGACGCAATTGCAGGATGCGGTGCTCACCACGCTCGGCCGACAGATGGGCGCGTACGCCGAGGCGCTGGCGCGCGATCGCTGGCGCCTGTACAAGTGCGAGGAGCGGTTGCGCGTGGTTAACCTCGGTGGTACGGCGATCGGCACCGGACTGGGTGCGCCGCGCCAGTTCATTTTCAAGGCCATCGAACACCTCCGCGATATCACGGGCCTGGGCCTGGCTCGAGCCGAGAACATGCTCGAAGCCACGCAGAATACCGATGCGCTGGTGGAGGTGTCGGGCATCGTTCGCGCACTGGCCAGCAACCTGCTGAAGATCGCCAACGATCTGCGGCTGCTTTCCAGCGGGCCCGATGCGGGATTTGGCGAGATCAAGCTGCCGCAGCGCCAGGCCGGCTCGTCGATCATGCCCGGCAAGATCAATCCCGTGATTCCCGAAGCCGTGGCGCAGGCGGCGCTGATGGTCAGCGGATACGACCAGACAATCTTCCACGCGTGCAGCGGCGGCAACCTGGAGTTGAATCATCTCTACCCGCTCGTCGCCGACTGTTTGTTAGGCGAGATCGATCTGATGATCAACGCCTGCGATCTGTTCGCCCGGCATTGCGTGGAGGGAATCGAAGCCGATGAGCAACGATGCGCGGCATATGTCGCCGGGGCCACGGCCACAGTGACCGCGCTGGTCGACGCGATCGGTTACGAGAAGGCGACCGAGGTCGCTCTCGCCGCACAAAAGCAGGGAAAGACCATCCGTGAAATCGTGCTGGAAATGAAACTGATGGACGAAAAAACGTTCGATCAGATGATCAGTCCGGATGCGGTGACAAGATTGGGCAGTCAATAACCGCAGAGTCGCAGAGACGGAAAAAGAAAAATCAACTCTGCGCCTCTGTGCCCCTGTGGTTCAAATGGAATGCGTCGTATGCAAAAGACTCCCAAAGGCAATCGGCTTCACATCGGTCTGTTCGGCCGGCGCAATGCGGGAAAGAGTTCCCTGCTCAATGCGCTGACGAAGCAGCAGGTGTCGATCGTTTCCGATGTGGCGGGGACGACGACCGATCCGGTGGAAAAGCCGATGGAGTTGCTGCCGATCGGGCCGGTGCTGTTCATCGACACCGCGGGGATCGACGATGTGGGCGCGCTGGGCGAACAGCGGATCGATAAGACCCGTCGCGTGTTCGACCGCACCGACGTCGGCGTGATTGTGGCGCAAGCCGGCGAATGGACCGAGTTCGAGCAGGGCATTCTCGATCGTTTGCATCAAATGGATACGCCGGCCATTGTGGTGTTCAACAAGGCCGACGTGGCGCAACCGCAGACGGCTGTGCTTGACGATCTGAAATCAAAAAAAGTGGTGGCGATCGAAACCGTGGCGACGGATGGCAAGGGCATCCTCGATTTGCGCGAAGCGCTGATCAAAGCGGCACCGGAAGATTTCATCAAGGCCCCGGCAATCATCGGCGATCTGGCGCCGCCGGGCGAGTTGGTCGTACTCGTTGTCCCGATCGACATGGAAGCGCCGAAAGGGCGGCTGATTCTGCCGCAGGTGCAGACGATCCGCGATCTGCTGGATCACGATGCGTACTGCATGGTGGTCAAGGAACGTGAACTGCGCGATGCGCTGGCGCGACTGAACCGTCCGCCGGCATTGGTGGTGACCGATTCGCAGGCGTTTTTGAAAGTGTCGGCCGATGTGCCGCGTGATATCAAGTTGACCGGTTTCAGCGTGCTGTTCGCCCGGGCGAAGGGGGACCTGGCCGAGTTCGTGCGCGGGGCCATGGCGATCGAAAACCTCCAGCCCGGCGACAAGGTGCTGATCTGTGAGGCCTGCACGCACCACCCGATCGGCGACGACATCGGTCGCGTGAAAATCCCGCGCTGGTTGCGGCAGTACGTTGGCGGGGAGCTGGATTTTGTCCACTACCAGGGCCACGATTTTCCGGACGACTTGTCCACGTACCGGATGGTCGTGCATTGCGGCGGATGCGTGCATAACCGTCGACAGATGCTCACGCGCCAGATGCGCTGCCGGCAGGCCGGGGTCCCCGTGGCCAACTACGGTCTGACGATCGCATACACGCTGGGCATCTTCGAGCGCGCGCTGGAACCGTTTCCCGCGGCGCTGGAAGTGTACAAAGACCTGAGGCCTGGGCCTTGAAGTCCATGGGGTGGAACCCATGGGATTTCAAGTAGAAAACCCCACCGTGAACGGCGGGGCTTGGGATGATCATTCAACCAATCAACCAGTTAACCAATCAACCAGTTAACCAATCAACCAGTTAACCAATCAACCAGTTAACCAGTTAACCGACTCACATCTCAAAAACCATTTCCTGCACGTTGACGCCTTCCATGCCGACGAGCTTTTCCTGCAGTTCATCGCAGGTTTTCTCGTCGCCGAACAGTTCGAGCACCATGATGCCGTTGGGCGCGCAGTAGTTTTCGTTGGTTTCGTGCAGGCCGATGCGCGTTTTGATGAAGCAGCCGTACTCGGTGAGCAGTCCCTGCACGCCGCCGGCCTTGTGGATGCGATCGGTCACCTGGACGCCGAGGATACGTTTCTTCGCCATGGGAATCTCCTTACGTGGCGGATGGTTCCGCGGGAATGGGTTGAGGAATTTCAAAGAAGAACTCGGCCCACGCGCCCTTTTCACTGCGGGCGTCGATGCGGCCGTGGTGCAACTGGATGATGCGCCAGGTGGAATACAACCCGACGCCCGTGCCCTTGCGCTTTTTCAGTTCGGGGTCGTCGATGCGACTGAACCGCCGAAACAACCGCGAGCGCTGTTCACTGCTGAATCCCGGGCCGGTGTTCCATACCGAAACTTTCAGCTTGTCGTCTTCGTGGCTCAGTGTGATCTTGACTTGCCCGTCTTCGTTGCCGTACTTGATGGCGTTGCCGATCAGGTTGGTCATGACGATGGTCATCAGGTCCACATCGCATTGCACGGGCGGCAGGTCGTCCGGGGCTTCGATCGCGATGTCGGTATTCTTTTCGGCGCGCTGCGGTTCGAGCAGGTCGATGGATTTATCGATCACCTCATCGCGGAAGTTCACTTCGTCTGCGAACGTTGCGGCCATCGTCCCGCCCTCGATGCGCGCCAGGTCCATGTACTCGCGCACCAGGTTCAGCAGGTACTCGCCCTTGCCGATCAGGCGCATGAGCTTGGCTTTCTGCTTGTCGTCCACGGCGCCGAGGTAGCCCTGCGTGATGAGCTTCGCGTCGGTCATCATCGAAGCGACGGGGTTTTTCAATTCGTGACTGACGAAGCCGAGCATTTCCATGTAGGCCCGGTTGGCCTGATCGAGCTGCTCGATGCGAAAGGCCTTTTCGACGGCCTGGCTGATGCGCTCGGCCACGGCCTGCCAGAGTTTGACCTGATGATCGTTGTAGGCGTTGGGCTGGCGTGAGGAGCGGAACAGCAGACCGACCTGACGCCCTTCCACCGCCAACGGACAGGTCATGCTGGAGCGAAGTCCTTCGGCGACGACGAGCTTGGTGCTGTTGCTGTGGGGGTGTTCGTCCAGGTATTTCTGAAGATCGTTGATGACGCGCGGGGTGCCGGATTCGATGACGTGGCGCAGGGAACTACCGGCCAAGTCTTCCGCGTAGCCGGGCTTGAGGCGCAGCGGTTCGTAATCGGCGCGTGCGTAATGGGCGACGACGCGCCCGCCGTCGTCCTCCACGAATGCCAGCGCCACGCGGTTGGTCGGGCTGATGCGCCCGGTGGCGTCGAACAGGTAGTCGATGATTTCCCCCAGCGACTGCGCCGCGGCCACGCGATGGTTCACCTCATCAAGGATCACGCGCTCCTGCGGGTCGCACGCCTGGTAGAACTCCTCCAGGCCGCTGAGCGTGACGTACTGCAGCGACTGGGCCAGGTGATGGGTATCTTCGCGCATCCGTCGACTCATGAAGGCCAGCATCTCCCGCGAGACATCGGAGCAGGTTTCCATCAGGCGCTGGAAGGCCGGATGATCCAGCACCCACAAGAGCACATTGCCGCGCGCCCGCAACGTGGCGGAGCGCGGCTGGCGCTCGAACAGACTCATCATCCCGCCAAACTCACCGCTTCGCAGCACGGCCACGAGGATCGGTTGCTCGTCTTCGGCCTGCTTGATCACCGCCACTTCACCGCTGCCGACGACGAACATCCAATCGGCCGGATCGCCCTTGCGGCAGATGGTCTGGTCCGCCTCGAAACGGACCGGACGCATTTGCTGTTCGAGCAGATCGAGCGCGTTGCCACCGAGATTGGCGAAGCAGTCGATCTCCTTCAGCCAGCTCGGCTCAAGTTTGGGCAACACGGCCATCGGCCACCCCGTTCCCGTTTATGATTCGCAGTGCTCCTTGAGACCATTATAAACAAAACCGGGCCGCCCACACGACCCGGTTTGTTGGTTGTCGATCATCGCGGTGCGTGCATCACCCGATGTATTTTCCCCGCGCGGTGTACCCGGTGTGCAGCAACTTGTGCGACAGGTGACCGCACGGCCCCTCGGTGAAGAACTGGGTGTACAGTTCCACCACGGCGGGGTTTTCGTGACTTTTGCGAATCTCGTAGGCCGCGTCCTCGGCGTAAATCGCCTTGGCACGCGCGGCGCGAATCTCCGGGCTGGTCGGGATCGGCTGGCCGCCGCCGCCTATGCAACCGCCCGGGCAGCCCATGAACTCGATGAATTGGCACTCGGCCAGCTTGCCGCCGGCCTTGATGTCTTCCATCACCTTCTTGGCGTTGGCGGTGCCGTGCGCCACGGCGACCTTCAGCGTCGCGCCCTTGAGCCAGTCCCAACTGTCCACGAGGCCCTTGAGCAGGTCGGGCACGGGGCCGACGGCCTGGATCGGCAGTTCCATGTAGCGGATGCCTTCAAAGCCGCGGACGGGAATGATGTCGGCATGCTCGAAGATCGATTCGACCTTCACGCCGCAGACCAGTTCGATCACGGTGCGCAGGGCCGCTTCCATCACGCCGCCGGTCGCGCCGAAGATCACGCCGGACCCGGTAGCGGTGCCGAACGGATCGTCGAAGTCGCTCTTGGGCATCTTGGGCAGGTCGATGCCGGCTTCGGCGATCATCTTACCCAGCTCGCGGGTGGTCAGGCCGAAGTCGACGTCCTTGAATCCGGAGTCGGCCATTTCGGGCCGGTTGCACTCGAACTTCTTGGCCGAGCAGGGCATCAGGGCGACGGTGACGATGTCCTTGGGATCGAGGCCCATCTTCTGGGCGTAGTAGGTTTTGATGACGGCGCCGAACATCTGCTGCGGACTCTTGGCCGTGCTGACGTTGGGAATGTACTCGGGATAGAAATGCTCGAGGTACTTCACCCAACCCGGCGAGCAGGAGGTGAACTGCGGCACGGCGACCGATTCGTCTTTTTCGACCAGCGCCTTGTACAGGCGAATCAGCAGTTCCGTGCCTTCCTCGATGATGGTCAGGTCGGCGGTGAAGTTGGTGTCGAACACCTTATCGAAACCGCAGCGGCGCAGGGCCGTGTTCATCTCGAAGGTCAGGGCATGGCCCGGTTCGAGACCGAAGCACTCGCCGATACCGGCGCGCGGGCTCGGGGCGGTCTGGATGACCACGTGCTTGGTCGGATCGTCGATGGCGGTCCAGACGTCGTCGGTCGGATCGTTGGCGCGCAGCGCGCCGGTCGGGCAGCGGTTGATGCACTGACCGCAGTTGATGCAGACGACCTCGCCCAGCGGCTTGTCCATGTAGGTGGCGATGGTGGTTTCTTCGCCGCGGTTGATCGCTTCCAGTACGCCCACTTCCTGCAAATCGATGCAGGTGCGCACGCAGCGCCGGCAGAGGACGCACTTGTTCATGTCGCGCACGACCGAGTGGCTGGAGCGGTCGATATCGAACATCGGCTGGTCGGGATGTCCGAAGCGGAAGAAGTCCACGCCGTATTCCTTGGCCAGCGACTGCAACTCGCAGTTGTTGTTGCGACCGCAGGCGTAGCATTCGCCGTAGTGGTTGGCCAAAAGCAGGTCAATGATGTGACGGCGGGCGCGGCGGACCTTCGCCGAATGCGTGTGCACCTTGATCGGCTGGCTGATCGGAAACGCGCAGGCCGCCTGGAGCGTGCGCATCCCTTCGATCTCGACGATACAGACGCGGCAGACGCCGGCGATGCACAGGTCGTCGTGATGGCAGAGCGTGGGAATGCGAATGCCCAGTTGGCGGGCGGCTTCGAGGATCGTGGTGCCGATGGGCACTTTCGATTCAACGCCGTCGATCTCGATGCTGATCGTCCCGCCGATGCCTCCGGCCGGGCCTTCGATCTTGCTGGCGCGCTGGCTGGTCGGTGCGCGGTGGGTCGATTCGGATACGGTTGGCTTGTCGGCCATGGTCAAACTCCTGTATCAATCGGATCGGGCATCAAGCGATCGCCCGACCCATGATTTCGTCCTTAAAGTGCTCCACGATCGAAAGAAACGCGTTGGCGGAAGACTGTCCCAGACCGCATTTGCTGGACAACTGGATCGAGTCGCCCAGCGCCACCAGCTCGCGCAGGTACGCCGCCGAGCAGCGCCCGTCCTGGAGCATTTCCACGCCTTCCAGCAGTTTGGGATTGCCGTATCGGCAGGGGGTGCATTGGCCGCAGCTTTCCTCGACCATGAACTCGAGGAAGTTGCGCGCCACGTCGAGCATGTCGCGCCCCGGGCCGAACACGATCACCGAGCCGCCCGTGGAGATGTCTTCGTAGGCGATCTGACGATCGAACTCGTTGGCCGGTACGCACCGTCCGCTGGCGCCGCCGATCTGCACGGCCTTGGCGTTCTCACCGCCGACCTCTTTCATCAGGTCGGCCACGGTGATGCCCAGGGGCAGTTCGTACACGCCGGGACGATCGCAATCGCCCGAGACACTGAAGAGCTTGAGCCCGGTGCTTTTTTCCGTGCCGTGCTGTTTGAACCAATCGGCACCCTTGGCCATGATGCAGGAGACCCAGGCCAGGGTTTCGACGTTGTTGACCACGGTCGGGCAGCCGTTGAATCCGGTATCGACCGGGAAGGGCGGCCGGTTGCGGGGTTCGCCGCGGTGGCCTTCGAGCGATTCGATCAGGGCGGTCTCTTCGCCGCAGACGTACGCGCCGCAGCCCATGCGAATTTCGATGTCGAAGTTGAAATCTTTCTTGCCGCAGATTTTTTCGCCGAGCAGGTTGTTCTTGCGACGCCGGGTGAGCACGGCTTCGAGTTGCTCGCGGAGGTAGGTGTACTCGCCGCGCAGGTACATCAGGCCTTTCTTGGCGCCGATGGCGTGGGCGGAGATGGTCATCCCCTCGAAGACCAGGTCCGGGTAGTCGGTCAGGATCACGCGATCCTTGAACGTGCCCGGTTCGCCTTCGTCGGCATTGCAGACGACGAACTTGCTGGTGCTGCGCGCCGCGGCGCAGAGGTTCCATTTCACGCCGGTCGGGAAGCCGGCGCCGCCGCGACCTTTCAGCCCCGACTCGCTGACCTGCCCGATCAGGGTGGGTCGATCCATGGCGATGGCCTTTTTCAGGCCTTCATCGGCGCCGATTTCGGCGAAAGTCAGTTTCGCAGTGGTGGTGGTAATCATGTCAATGGCCCTCCGTCGGCTGGGTCGCGTGCAGGCCGAAGACCTGCCGACAGCTTTCGATGATCTCGTGCACCATTTCGGGGGTCACGCGCGTGTAGACGCGGTCGTTGACCAGCATCGCCGGGCCCTGGTCGCACATGCCGATGCAGTTGGCGAACTCCAGGGTGAATTTTCCGTCCGGCGTGGTTTCGCCGAACGCGATGCCCAGGTCGTTCTCCAGTTGCCGCGCCACGCGCTCGGTGTTGGCCATCTCGCAGCAGAGCGTACGGCAGAGGCGGATCACGAACCGGCCCTTCGGCTTGAAGTCCAGGAAGCTGTAGAACGAGACCACCGAGTGCACTTCGACCGGGTGGATGTCCAGCAGATCGGCAATGCATTGCATCGCGAAATCGCTGATGTAGTAGTATTTCCTCTGCACGGCCTGGAGCAGCGGCAGCAGGGCGGGGCGGTCGCCGCCGTACTGCTTGATCATCTCCTCCAGCTCGACGCGCAGGCGCTCCTGTTCGGTCATTAACACCATCGTCGACTCCTTGTCACGTAAGCAGTTGTTCAACCTGGGCGACCAGGTCGGCCGGTTCGACCGGCTTCTCGATGAAGGCCTGGACCGGAACCACCGAATCGTCCTGGCCGATGTCCATGCCGGTCACCTTGCTGACGCTGGTGAGCATCAGGATCGGCATGTTCTTGCCCTCGCGGCGCAGTTGCTGGGCGAGCGCGATGCCGTCGTCCGGCTCGGCCATCATCACGTCCAGTACGATCAGGTCCGGGTTGTGTTCCGTTGCGAGTTGATGGCCGTCGGCCTTGCCGCCGGCTTCCATCACTTCGTGATCCTGCGCTTCGAGCACCAGCTTGCAGGCCTCGACCACATCGGGATCATCATCAACTACCAGGATGCGTGCCATACGGCCTCCTTTCGTGGGACCGGGGTTGATAAGGTGGTAAAAAACCCGGCGCCCGAGATTCGTACACCACCGAATCGCCCGCCGGGCTTTACTCTGTGAATTATTTCACAGCATGGCTACTCTATTTTGTATCTTCTTTTCGTCCCCTTGGCAAGCATTAAACCATCTATTTGTCCATTTTTTTCAATTGACATTCATTCTCAATCGTTAAGCCATGTCTTTTCGGCAGTTAAGTGCTGATCCCGGAGTTGAGTCTCAATGCGATTTCAGGCATTTGTCGGCGGATGGAACAGGGGCGCTGTGGGGGGCGGTTTGACCGATCTGAGATAGCGACCCGCAACGGCGACGATACACAGAACCCGAAAACTACCGGTCATTAGCACCCGCGCCGCCAACGGTCCGGGTTTGGCCCGCCGGTCAATGGCTACAAAAGAACTAGGCCGGCTGCGTAGCAGAGGCACAGGCATGTGCGGAGCATCCCCCCTGCGAAGATCGTGACATGACAGATTTCCGGATGATGTGTTGGGATGCTGTTTGCTCAGGGCTTGTGCTTTGGGTTGGTGTACACCGCCGCCACGTTGCCGATGTGCCATGAGCCACCCCTCTGCTCGCATCTTTGCGATTTGCTCGGTTTACGCGTCCATCTGCAAACCCGCTAGGGCGGTCGGCACGTCCTCGGCGAACTCAAACACCTGGTCCAGTCCCGTCACCAGCATGACCGACCAGATCGCATCGGGCACGCAGCACAGGCGCAGCTTGCGGCGGATTTCGAGCAGCTTCTTCCGCAACCGAAGCAACTGCGCAATGTTGGACGAGTTCACCCGTCCGATGCGCGCGCAGTTGAGCACGACATGATGCGGACGATCACTGACACGCTCGTACAGCGCGATCAAATCTTCGCTGAAACTTGGCTCGGTCTCCAGATTCGCCAGATAGATTTCTTCCGACCACGTTTCGATGGACATGTTCAATCCTCGCCGCGTCAGTCCGAATAGATCATTGTAACCGCATCGCCCTTCCCGCGTCTGGTGATGTGCGAAGCGCCCAAGGCGGCAATCCGGCCACCCCCAGCGTTGAATCACGAACTTCCCGGAGGGCAATGGACCGGCACATGCATGGGCGACTGCGCTGTCCGCCACACCCCGCTATCATATGGCCTGCGAGAACGTTTTGAGGCGATATCGAACAAGGAGCCCTCATGACACTGCTCATCTTCTTTGCGGTTCTGGCGATCGGCGTCTCGTTTCTCTGTTCGCTGCTCGAGGCCTCGCTGCTCAGCATCCCGGCGGCGCACGTGCAACTGCTGTGCGAAAAGAACTCGGCGTCCGGTCGGCTGCTGCGGCAGATGAAAGAGAACATCGATCGGCCGCTCTCGGCCATTCTCACACTCAACACCATCGCCCACACCATCGGCGCCGCCGGCGTCGGATGGCAGGTGGCCGTGGAACTCGGCGATCACCTGGTGGGCCTGGCCAGCGCCATCATGACGCTGTTGATCCTCGTGCTCAGCGAGATCATTCCCAAGACGCTCGGCGCGGTGCACGCCAAGCGACTTGCTCCGGTGACCGCCTGGACCACGCGCGCGATGATGTTCGGATGCTGGCCGATCCTGATCGCGCTGGAATGGATGAACCGCCTGATCGGCAGCCGCCGCACGCAGACGTCACTCAGCCGCTCGGAACTGTTGGCCACGCTGCAACTGGGCGAGCGCGGCGGGGTGCTCAGCCGACGCGAGTCCGCCATCCTGCGGAATGTGCTGGCGTTGCAGGAAGTGACGCTGCGTCAGGTGCTCACACCGCGCACGGTCGTCTTTGCACTGCCGCAGGAAATGACCGTCGAGCAGGCAACCGAAGAACACGGCCCGCTGCGCTTCTCGCGCATTCCGATCCACGCCGGCTCGCTCGACGAAGTGACCGGCTACGTCACCCGCTACGATCTACAGCGCGCCCCCGGCGACCGCACCTTGCGGGAACTGGTCCGGCCGCTCAGCGCGATTCCCGAACAGGCCACCGTCGCCGAGGCCCTCGACCTCGCCCTGCCGCGCGGCGAACAGATCATGACCGTTGTCAACGAATACGGCGGGACCGAGGGCGTCGTTACCCTGGAAGACCTGGTGGAAACGATGCTGGGCATGGAGATCGTGGACGAAACCGACGCCGCGGTCGATATGCAGAAAGTCGCCCTGCGCCTGGCCGAGCGCCGGCAGAGACATGATGTGAGTCCTGAGTCTTGAGGTAGGGCGCCACGCTTTGACGACTGAGTCATCGAAGTCGCAAAGTGTGCTTCACATACAAGCGTTTTCCGTTTCCACATGTTGCCCCGCGGGCCAACATGTGTCGTCCGGCGATGAATCGCGTCGCGCAATGGCTTTCAATGCGGCGTCGCTGCGCGACAGCCGCTAAACGGACCTATGGATTCCTGCCTGCGCGGGAATGACGGACGAATTAACGAATTAACGAATTAACCAGTTAACCCACTATTCTTCCTCGCCGTTTTCCGGGGCGATTTTTGCGACCGACATGAGTTTGTCTGCGCTTTTGAGATTGATCACGCGCACGCCCTGCGCGCCCCGGCCGGTCTGGCGCACCTCGTTCACTGAAGATCGCACGATCATGCCCTGCTCGGTGATGAGCATCATCTGGTCGTGGGCGGTGACGGCGATGGCGGCGACGACCTTGCCGTTGCGCGTGGTGGTCTTGATGTCGATGCGTCCCTTGCCGCCGCGGCTCTGCGGGCGCGTGGAGCCGTCCTCGCTGTGTACGAGGTATTCGTTCATGTTCGTGCGTTTGCCGTAGCCCTTTTCGCAGACGGTCAACAGGTCGAGCGTGTCGTCGGCCTTGACCATGGCGACAACGTGATCGTCCTTGGCCAGGTTGATGCCTTTAACGCCGGCGGCGGTGCGGCCCATCGCGCGGCAGTCGTTCTCGTCGAACCGGATCGCCATGCCGTTGCGTGTGCAAAGCAGGATGTGATCATCGCCGCTGGTCAGTCGAACGCCGATCAATCGATCGCCTTCTTTCAAACCGACGGCGATCAAACCGCTGGGGCGCACGTTCCGGTAGAGCTTCAGCGACGTGCGCTTGACCAGCCCGTGCGCCGTGGCGAACACGAGGAAGTCGGAATGCTTCTCGAAATCGTGGATCGGCAGCGTGGCGCAGACGCTCTCTTGCTCGCGCAGGTTCAGCAGATTCACGAACGCCCGGCCGCGCCCCGTGCGCGCCACTTCGGGAATCTCGAACACCTTGATCTTGAACACGCGCCCCCGGTTGGTGAAACAGAGCAGATCGTCGTGGGTGCCGGCCACAAAAATTTGTTCGGTGAAATCCTCGTCGCGCGTGTTGGCGCCGATGACGCCGCGCCCGCCGCGCCCCTGGGCGCGGAAGTGATCCACAGGCAGACGCTTGACGTAGCCGGCGTGCGACACCGTCACCACCACCTCGTGCTCTTCGATGAGGTCGGCCATGTCCAGTTCGGTCACCTCGCCGGAGATTTCGGTGCGGCGCGGCGAGTCGAACTGCGATTTCAGTTCGAGCGTGTCTTCGCGGACGATGTCGAGCACGCGGCCGTCGTCCGAAAGAATCAACTCGTATCCCTCGATCTCTTCGAGCAACTGCGCGTATTCCGCGACGAGCTTTTCGATCTCCAGTCCCACCAGCTGAATCAATTGCATGCGTCCGATGGCCTCGGCCTGGGCTTTGCTCAATCGCAACATGCCCTCGGGCGAATTGGCCGCCTGGTCAATCAGACGCTGGGGGATTTGGGAGGCCTGGGGATGATCGGGCGGAATGCGGAACCCGCGCGCCATCAGTCGTTCGATCGCCTGGTCGCGCGTCTGCGAGGTGCGGATCAGCTTGATCACCTCGTCGATATCGCACACGGCGAAGATCAGACCCTCGCGGATGTGCGCCTTCTGTTGCGCCTGGCGAAGCAGGAACCGAGTCCGCCGGCGGATCACGTCCTTGCGGTGCTCGATGAAGTGATCGATCAGTTCGGCCAAGCCCATGGTGCGCGGCTGGCGGTTGACCAGCGCGATGTTCATGATGCTGAACGTGCTTTGCAGCCCGGTGAAACGCCAGAGCTGATTGAGCACGACTTCCGGATCGACCCCCTTCTTGCATTCGACCACCAGCCGCATGCCCTCGCGGCCGGAGTAGTCGTTCACATCGGCGATGTCCTTGATCTTCTCGTTGCGGACCGCGTTGACGATCTGCTCGATGATCGTGCTCTTGAGGATCTGGTAGGGGATTTCGGTGATGACGATCAGCGCCTTGCCGCTGGGGCCGTCCTCGAAATGGGCCTTGGCGCGCAGGGTGATTCGCCCGCGGCCGTGGAGATAACCGTCGATGATGCCCTTGCGTCCGCAGATGATGCCGCCGGTCGGGAAGTCCGGTCCGGGGATGATTTCCATCAACTCCTGCAAGGGGATGTCGGGATTATCGATGGTGGCGACGATGGCGTCGCAGACTTCGCCGACGTTGTGCGGCGGGATGCTGGTGGCCATGCCGACGGCGATGCCCGTGCCGCCGTTGATTAACAGGTTGGGCAGACGGGCCGGCAGGACGACCGGCTCCTGGCGCGTCGCATCGTAGTTGTCCTGGAAGTCGACGGTTTCCTGTTTGAGATCGTCGAGCATGGCGACGGCCGCGGCGGAGAGGCGCGCTTCGGTGTAGCGCATTGCCGCGGGGGGGTCGCCGTCGATCGAACCGAAGTTGCCCTGCGGGTCGACCAGCGGCAGGCGCATGCGCCACGGTTGGGCCATGCCGACGAGTGTGGGATAGACCACGCCTTCGCCGTGCGGGTGGTAGTTGCCGGAAGTATCGCCGGCGATCTTGGCGCATTTGCGATGTTTGGTGCGTGGGCCGAGGTTCAGATCGTTCATTGCGACCAGGATGCGGCGCTGGCTGGGTTTGAGCCCGTCGCGCACGTCCGGCAGGGCACGATCCATGATCGTGCTCATCGCGTAGGTCAGGTAGGAGTCCTGCAATTCGCGGTCGATGGGGTGCTCGATGATCCGCTCGGTCGTCTGGGGCGGACCGTCGGGTTGGGCTTGTTCTTCAGGGCTGGGCTGGTCTTGGGGCATGGCATTTGGACTCTTGGGCCGACAGGCCGCACGTCGGGTAAACCGGTATTTTAATTCAATTGGCGGATTTCAGCGAGCGCGGCGGAGTCCGTCATCGGGCCATGGGTAAGACGATATCGGGGTGGTATTTTTCCCGGGATAATATTGCCCCCGCGCAAATCGGACAGAATCCCCTGGAAAACGAAAAAACGGTTTTAACAGGAAAAAAACAGTATTACTAAGCGAATTTTGTTGACTGCAATTCATTGCCGGGTTATATTCTCAACATCGTTGAGGGATAGAGAACGGGTAGAGTGAGCAGCTCAGGTCCATCCTGAAGAGAGTGAGAAGTCATGTTCCAATCAAGAACGATCCGAATCGTATGTGCTGTGGTTGCCGGGCTGGTTTTCAACCAATTTGCCAGTGCGGCGTTTCTCCAGAATGTTGAGTACGTCAATCTCGGGACGCTGGTCGGACCGGACAACGACCCGACGCCCAATGCCATCCAGGCCGATTCCAACGGCGGCTTTTTCGACGTCTTGGGTATCGAGGGGATCGGCACCAAACGGTTTTCCGACTTTTCGCTGGTGAGCACCGCAACCGGCGGCGCGCTGCCGGTCGATCCCTATTCGGTGCTGATCAAGGGGGGCGTCAATCCTCTGAATAACGATCACGTGTTGGACTTCACGTTCGGCATGGGTGCCATCACCGGGCAGACGGCGGATATGAAGCTTGTCTTCAAGATCACGATCATCCAGCCGGACGTCCAGGATCAGGAAGAAGAACTGCGAGTCGTCTTCAAGGACTTCGGACTGAAGATGCTCGGCACGGCCGTCACCGGTAAGGGTTCGGCGCTGATCGGCGAAGATGTGTTGAAAGAACATCCGTTCGTTGCTGAAGAAGGCGATCTGATTACCCATCTCCAGGTTGCCGAGACGCAAGAGGAAGCCATCCTGTTCGATCACTACGACATCCCCAATGCTGCCGAGGCGGACATCACCGAAGTGTGGGTGGTCAAGGACCTGTTTGTTTCCGGCGACGGCGGCGGCACGGCGTCGATCTCGAACATGATCCAGGTCTTCAGCCAGGATTTTGGCGGCGGAGATATTCCCGAGCCGGCCTCGATGGCGCTGCTGGGGCTGGGCGGTCTGCTGGTCTGCTCCCGCAAGCGTCGCGCCTGATCTCGGCTGTAAAACCCATTCAACTTCAAACCAGAAAGCGGCCTCCGGGCCGCTTTTTTTGTTATCAAGTGCATTTCCTGAATGCACTTATCTTTTTTATGGTAATCATGTTAAGAATCCGGAATTTCGTTGACAGGGTGCTGTCCGTGTGGCATAATTATGTAGTCCAAATCGCGGTGATTCCGATAACAATCACTGGAGGCGGGCGCTTGTTGGGCGGATGAGACGAGAACTTTATCTTTAAGTGAGAGAGAGGGTCCAATGTTCCAGTTACGTCAGATGCGCATGGGCGCTGTGGCAATTGTTGCTTTTACGCTGATGGCCGCTTCATCGGCTTCGGCCTCAGTCGTCTCCGGTTCCCAGGACGTCTTCACCAATCTGGGTTCGCTGGTCCAGACGGCCTACAGCCAACAGGGCCAATTTTACATTGCGCCTTCCAACGGCGAGGAGATTGTGGTCGGCGACAAGGTGTTCTCGGACTTTGAGTTCCGCTCGGTCTCCCAGGGCGGCGCGATCGCGGTGGACCCCAACAGCGTGAATATGATTCTCGGTGTGAACGATGTCGGCGATCACTTCGTGGACTTTCAGCTCGGCCTGGCGGCCGGCCCCGGTCAGACCAACGATGTTCTGCTGACGTTCAAGGTCAGCGTGCTGGAAGAGTACCCCGAATGGTACCTCGAGGACGTGGGCCTTGCGATGTTCGGCTCGGTTACCGCCGGCGACGGCTTTGCCGCGATCGGCGAAGACGTGACCACCGAGCACCCGACGGTGTTCCCCGGCAATACGATCCTGGCTTCGCTGGATGTGGTGGAGAGCGCCGGCGAGTTTGAATCGACGGATCATGCCTACTTTGAACCGGTCAAGGAGATATGGGTCCGCAAAGACCTCTTTGTGACCGGTGGTGCGGCGATTCCGCTGACCGATAGTCAAACCACGCTCATCAGCGAAAACGATTATATCCTGCCCGGCGGCGGTGCGGTTATTTCCAATGTCATCCAGACCTTTAGCCAGGTTCCCGAGCCGGCCACGTTGTCGCTACTGGGTATGGGCCTGCTGTTCCGCCGTCGGTGCCGCCGATGATTACCGACCGGTTCCTTGCCGGTCCTTCCTGACGACACACCAGCACCATTTTGCAAATGCACAAAAGGCGACGAACGTCGCCTTTTGTGTTGCGCTGCTTGTGCGCAGCTCGTTGTATGACTTATGCTGTCCGGCCCCTTGAAAGGATGGGTCGCCCATGTCGCGGGATGCCTATGCAGCGCTGATGCAACACGTGAAAACGACGGCGTTGTGGCGATCCACCGCGGCGCTGCTGTCTTGGGACCAGGAAGTGTTCATGCCGGGCGGTGAAGGCAGCGTTGAGTTTCGTGCGCGGCAGCTCACGGAATTGTCGCGGCTGATCCATCAACGAACGACCGATCCGAACGTTGGCGAATGGCTGGATGCCTGCCAATCCGACGGGGCGCTGTCGGGCGATGCGCTCGATCCGGCGGCGGTGAACGTGCGGGAAATCCGCCGCGACTACGATCGGGCGACGA
>JANQHK010000012.1 GCA_028282685.1 Phycisphaeraceae bacterium | reverse complement strand
CGGGGAGGACCGACTGCTCAATGCCGCAGCGGCGTCGACCACAACACACGCCTGGCCGAACCGGTCGTACGCCGCTGCGGCATTGAGCAGTCGGTCCTCCCCGATGATCGTCTCGCGGTCCAGTTGCCGGCCGATCGCCACGTTCACATCGCGCTCCACGCGCACCGCTTCCATACCGAGCACCTTGCGCACGGCCTCGGCGACGCACTCGGCTGCCTGCGGATTCACCGAACCGATGTAGACCACCGCATCATCCGCATCGCTGAGCGGATCGAACAGGCGATTGAGCGCCTGCTCCAGTTCCGTCGCATTTCCCGGATCGAGCTGCGCGTCGGTTTCCAGTTCACCGGCCACGTACGCGCCGATGTGGCAGCGCGTGTTGCCGAGGTTGATTGCCAGAAGATTGATTTGTGTATTAGCCATTTTGTTCAGCGGCGCCGTAATGCGACGCGTTATTTCTCCAACGTCTTCCAACAGATTTCCAGCAGTTGATCGGTTCCCACGCCGGTCGCGGCGCTGACGGCCAGCACCTCCACGCCCAACTCATCGTGCATCATGCGCGTTGCGGTCCGCCAGTCTTCTTCGTGGCCCAGCAGGTCGATCTTGTTGATCGCCACGATCTGCTTTTTCTCCGAAAGCACCGTCGAGTATTCCGACAACTCACGATTGATTGTATGAAAATTGGCGATCGGATCCGAGCCGTCGGTCGGCTCCAGTTCCAACAGGTGCACGAGGATGCGCGTTCTTTCGATGTGGCGAAGGAAGGCGTGTCCGAGCCCCGCGCCGCTGTGCGCACCGGCGATCAGGCCGGGGATGTCCGCGAGCACGATCCGCCGCAGGTCCGACAGTTCCGCGATGCCCAGTTGCGGTTCGAGCGTGGTGAACGGGTAATCGGCGACCTTCGGCCTCGCCGCCGAAAGCCGTGAGAGCAACGTCGATTTGCCGGCGTTGGGCAGGCCGATCAGTCCCACATCGGCGATCAGTTTCAGTTCGAGTCGGAGTTGTCGCTTTTCACCCGACTCGCCGGGCGTGCATTGGCGGGGCGTCTGGTTGGTGGCGCTCTTGAAATGTTCGTTGCCGAACCCGCCGCGTCCGCCGCGCGCCGCCAGAAGGGTTTTTTCCGGTTGATCCAGATCGTCGAGCAGCAGGCCGGTGTCATCGTCGTAAACCAGCGTTCCGGGGGGGACGGGGATCACCAGGTCGGCTCCCGCGGCCCCGGTGCGGCTTTTGCTTCGGCCGGGCTGGCCCGGCTCGGCCCGCCAGTGATGCCGGCCGGCCATATCCAGCAGGGTGTCCACGCCCGCCGTCGCCTTGAGGATGACATTGCCGCCGTTGCCGCCGTTGCCCCCATCCGGCCCGCCCTTGGGCACGTAGGCCTCACGCCGCAAACTGGCCGCGCCATCGCCGCCGTTTCCGGCCTGAACGAAAATGATGGCCTGGTCGACGAGCATGGCTGACCTGCACCGGGTGAAAGGATGGCTTCAGTGAAACAGGCATAATACGTCGTTATCAAACCGTTTAGCAATGCCGGGCAGCGAAAAGGTGTTTGTGGATAAATATATAATCACCGCTTGTTTTCGTGTCGTATCCTGTCGTATACTGGTTTCGTCCTGCCGTCGGTTCGGCGGGTGGTGAATGGCCGATGGTCAACGGTCAGGAAATGATGCAGGTCTTTCCTGTTGTTGCAGGGCTGGCTGGATGCGGCGGGTCCGTGATGGTTGTCTCATGAAAAAACGAGTGGGTTGTCTTCTTTTCAGGATGTACACGACATGATCTCACAAACCACAGAGTACGCGTTACGAGCGGTCGTTTACCTGGCTCAGCACCCCCACGAATCCTGGACGACGCGCCAGATTGCCGCCGCGACGCAGGTGCCAGCCGGGTATTTGTCCAAGGTGTTGCAGGGATTGAGCCGGTCCGGCCTGATCGCCTCGCAACGCGGCCGTCATGGCGGATTCCAGCTCACGCAGGATCCGGCCAAGCTGACCGTGCTCGAGGTGGTCAACGCCGTGGAACCCATCCGCCGCATCAACAGTTGCCCGCTGAAGCTCGGCGCGCACACCGATGGCCTGTGCCCGTTGCACAAGCGACTGGACGAAGCCATTGCAATGGTCGAAAAAACCTTCGGGGATACTCCCGTGCTCGACCTGCTCGGCAGCGAGGATACGCTGGAACCGCTCTGCGAGTTTCCGTACGGCCCGCAGTTCACCGAACGGGCCCGCAACGCGCAGGGACCGGCCACGGATAAGCCCGCATCCTGAACGCAACGGTTGTCGGTTGTCCGTAACGCATCGGCGCCGATACAATGCCGCACACCCGGCCCGGTGGCCAAGTGGACTAAGGCGACGGATTGCAAATCCGTTATTCGTGGGTTCGAATCCCACCCGGGCCTTTGACCGAAGCCCGGATCATCGCGATCCGGGTTATTTCATGCGCGTGGTGTAATGGAACGGAACGATCGCGGATCATGCGGCGCGGCGGCAGTCGAACCGGATGGCAATTCGGTAGCCGTGCTTGTCGGATTCGCAGCGCACCACGTGGCCGGGCAGGTCGAAGCCGCCCTCCAGGCCGCGCGGAGGGAAGTGGATCGTCACCATTTCGTTGGGATGCAGTGCCAGATCGCTGATGGCCTGGATGCCCTCGTCCGACATGTCGCACAGATTCAGCGAGCAGCGCGGTTGCTGCTGGACGGTGGGATTGATTGCACAGCGTTGGATCGTGACTTGGCCGTCGATGGCGTGGCGCTGGCATTGGCGGCGATCGAATTGCACCGGCCGGTTATCGGCAGCGTCGAAAGGATAGGACGACGATTGAAATGATTCGGTATCCATCAAATTGCCCCCAAACATATCTGAGACGTTAAATTTTTTGTCGGGAATTTCCCTTGTTGGCTTTAGCGTTGGCCGGTGGAGGCACGGGTGCAGGCCATGAAAAAGCCGCCCGGTGGGGCGGCCAAAATGCCGACGGGTGGATTCGAACCACCGACCTAGGGCTTATGAATCCCTCGCTCTAACCAACTGAGCTACGTCGGCGACGGTTATCGAGGGCTGAGAGCCATTATGACATCGTCATCCCGACCGGGCAAATGAAGATTCAGTAAAGGGTGCAGGGGATAAGGAAATGAGGGGAGAACGTGAATCATCCGGACCTTCGTCGTCGGCTTCGCCTCCGACTCAGGTCCGGCTTGTCCCACTCCTCAGGTCCGGCTTGACCAGCTCCTCAGGTCCGGCTTGAACGAATTAACGAATCCACCAGTTAACCGGTTAACCGGTTAACTGGTTCACAACCATTCCCGTCGCCAGCTTGGGATGGAAGTAGGTGCTCTTGGCGGGCATCACTTCGTCGGCCCGGCTGACCGCCATCACCGACTCCAGCGGTGTGGCCTGGACCAGCACGCCCAGTCGGCCCGGTTCGGCCTGCGACAACGTTCGCACCTCATCCACCTTGGCTGTGTACTTGTAACTGATCGGGTCGTCGGCGAAATCCGGCTGAAGCACCTGCTCGACCAAAAAATGCTGCAACACCGCCGCATCGAGCGTCCGCCAGCATTCGGCCCGGTCGTTCATCGCCGCCGCCAGCGGATCGGCATCGCACGTGGTGCACAGCCAGATCGAGTCGTCCGAAGGATCCACCAGCGCTACTGCATGATGCCCCGCCCCCGGAAGTGTTTGTGCTGCCTGTTCCAAAGAACCATCGCAGCGCACCAGTTGGATTCGTCCTTGCCCGGCTTCCTTCTCGGCCAGTCGAGCGACGGAGAAATCTTTCAGGCCGCACAACACGCGATGGTAGGGCAGGACGATCATGCCCGGGTCCTGCATGGCCACGAGCACAAACAAACAGCCCTGCGCCGCGGGTTGATCCGGGTGGGCGGTGGCGTAGTTCAGCGCGGTGGTGTAGCGGTGGTGGCCGTCGGCGATGAACACATCGGATGCCGCGAAGAAGCTCTGCAATGCTTCGACCTTTGCCGCATCGTTCACGATCCAGCATCGGTGGGTGACGCTGTCGTTTTCGGTGATGCCGAAGAAGTCGGGTTCGCGGTCGAAGCTGTCGCCCAGCGTGTCGAGCACCTTTCCCTGCGCATCGTCGTAAATGCCGAAGATCGGGGAGAGCTGGGCCTGTGTGGCGGTCATGAGTTTGAAGCGATCGTCGGTGCCGCTGCGGAAGGTTTTTTCGTGGGCCCAGATGCCGTGGGGCTGGTTGAACGGCTGGACCTGCAACGCGGCAAAGAGCCCGCGCCGGCGAAAGGTCTGCCCGTCCGCGTCGTATTGCTGCTCGTAGGCATAAACGGCCGGCTGCGCATCACGCTGGAGCACCCCGGTTTCGATCCATTGACGGAATTGTTCACCGGCTTGTTCGTAAGCGGAATCGGGGCCGACGGTCTTCGGGGGCGTGACCGGCAGATCAACCGCGACGATGTTGTTCTCATCACGACCGAGAAGCGTCTGCTTCGGTCCTTCATCGAGCACGTCATATGGCGGGGCGATTTTCGTGGTGATGTCGCCGTTTCCGCCGGCGAAGCGCAAGGCCTGGATGGGAAACAGGACGGGCATGGATCACACTCCGTGTGTTAAAAACGCGGAGGGTAGTCGGATTGGACGGAGAAAACAAGGCAATCGTTGGTCAGTTGATCCGTTAATCGGAAACACACAATTCCGGGTCTGATCAACCGATTCACCGATCAACGGACCAACGATTCATACGGGGCTTCGTCCTTCGACTCGCTGCGCTCGCTCAGGACTTCGCGCCCGGATTAGTCCAGTACATGCGCCAGTTCATCGGTATGGGCGTGGAGCCAGCGGACCTTGCGTTCGACCATCTCGAGAAACTTCAACCCGTCCATGCGCGCAAACGAACCGGTGGCGGCGATGGGTATGGCGCTTTCGGCGATAAGCACCTCGACCATCAGCCAGGGAATGGTGCGCAGTTCGCTTTTGGACAGCACGTTTGTCGCATCGTAGCCGCGGAGGAATCGCTTGTAGCGCGAAACGTCGAGATACTCCGGCCATTGCGCCGCGTCTTCGCCTCCGCCGATGATGGAAAATTGCAGGGCGCCGTTGGCGGCGTCGATGATGCGCTGCTGGAGCCGGGCGGCATCGTAATCGATGACGGCCACCACGCGATTGCCCCGGAAGAGCATGTTGCCCGGGTGCCAGTCGCTGTGGATGATCTGCATGGGCCATTCGGACAGGCCGATTTCGTTGGCTTTCTGCGCCGCTTCGTTGTAACTGTCGTAGAGGAAGCTGACGACGTCGTTCATGCGGTTGGCCTGCCCGGACGAGCCCGGATCGACCTTCGCCAGCGTGCGCGGGATCTGTTCCATGGAGGTGCGGATGGCCTTGGAAGCGTGGTACGTGCCGCGCGGCGGTTCGTACTCCGGCTGGTACTCGCGGATCAGCTTGTGAAACAGCGCCAGCGTCTTGCCCGAGTCCTGCGTTGCTTCCAGCGAGTTATCGTAACCGGTGCCCTTGATGTACTCGAATATCTCGTAAATGCCGCCTTTCCATTGCAGCATCGAGTTGTTCTCGGCCTTGGTGCCGATCAGGTGGGGTAGCGGGAACTGCTTTGAAGCCAGGTATAGTTGCAGCGAATGACAAAAGGCGACCTTGAACGGATCGTCCTTGCCCTTGGCGCGACGTTTGAGCAGGTACAGGCCTTTGTCGGACCGGAGAATCAGCTTGGGCGCGCGCCGGCTGCCGCGCGGAAATTCCTGGATCGCCTCGATTGTGCCCAGATCGAAATGGCTGAGTACGATCGCCAGTTCGTCGGCGGCGAATTGATCGCGATCGCCCGAGCCGTCACGTCCCACGACGGACTGTCCGCTCGTTGTCGGGCTGGAACTGGATGGGTTGGATTTGCTCACAGTCGAATATTCCCGGTGTCCCGGCGCGGGTTTGCCTCACGCGACGTTCTGCACCTGCTCTTTGATCCGGTCGATGGCGCCCTTGATCTCGACGATGGTCCGGCTGATCGAAGCGTCGTTGGATTTGCTGGCGACCGTGTTGGCTTCACGCAGCAATTCCTGGGCGATGAAGTCGAGCGTGCGACCGGCCAGCTCGCCGTCGTCCGTGGCGATCACCTGCTTCAACTGTTCCAGGTGCGCGCCCATGCGCTGGGTTTCCTCGGCGATGTCGCTGCGCTCGGCGAAGACGGCCACCTCGCGCAGCAGGTCGATCTCCGGCACGTTCAACTCCGCCCGGGCCAGCAGCTCTTCCACCCGCGATTTGAGACGCTGGTGGTAAACGTCCACGACCTTGGGCGCGTGAGCGACGATCTGGTCCAGACGTTGGGCGATGTAGGCGTGGTGTGAAAGCAGGTCCGCTTCCAGCGTTTGGCCTTCCTTGCGGCGCATGTCCAGCAGCTTGTCCGCCGCCTGGTCGATCAGCTTGCCCAGCACCGGGCGCGCCGTTTCGATCAGTTGCGTGCTCGAGGGCGGTTGAATCACGCCCGGCAAGGCCAACAGGGCGGCCAGGTCCACCGTCGGTTGGCCCGGGGCCTCGATGCCGCCCATCTCCCGCAGGTACATCGCCAGCATGGCGCGGTTGATTTCATAGCCCTCGGCCGTCTGCTCGTGACGCACCGAGATGTTCAGCAACACCGACCCGCGCGCGATCAGCTTGCGCAACCGCGAATCGATCTCCGCTTCCAGGCCGATCAATTCATCGGGAAGGCGAATGAT
This sequence comes from Phycisphaeraceae bacterium, assembly GCA_028282685.1. Lineage (GTDB taxonomy): Bacteria > Planctomycetota > Phycisphaerae > Phycisphaerales > Zrk34 > JANQHK01. Next base: position 49,408 of record JANQHK010000012.1, on the reverse strand, counting down.
GGCTTTGTAGTAACGGCTGTTGACCGATCGCAGTTCGACGGCGTAGTGGATGCCGTCCACTTCACATGAGGCGTCGCCATAACCGGTCATCGAACTGATCAACGACGATTCCTTCCATTCCTTCCGCATGCGGCCGAGGGCCGGGGGGCCGGGGGCCGGGGCTGCGGCTATTGAGACGGTTCCGACGATGCGTCGGTTTCGGCCGGGGTCGATGCCGGCTCCGTACTTTCATCGGGCTCCGCGGGGGGTTGGCTTTCCCCGCTGTCGGGCGGTGCGGTTTCTCCGGCTCCGGTCGATGCGGGGGCGCCGATGCCCGGGCCCGGATCGATCCGGCCCTCCGCCCGCGTCAGGTAGACCAGCGAGATCGCCAGCAACAGCACCAGCGCGAAGATGATCACCGTCGCCCACGTCAGCACATCCCCGACGCGCGAGCCGAACACGGCCTGCTGTCCGCCGCCGGCGCCGCCGAACGCGCCCGACAGACCGCCGCCCTTGGGTTTCTGAATCAGGATCGCCAGGATCAGCACCACCGACAGCAGTACGAAGAGCACTGCCAGAAACGTGGTGTACCAGGCCGCGAGCATCCACATGAGCTTTGCCTTTCTATTACCGAAAAACCACTGCGGTGATGGGGCGTTACCCGGCCGCCTGCACGATTGCCGTGAAATCGTCCGTTTTCAACGAGGCCCCGCCGATCAACCCGCCGTCGATATCCGGCTGGGCGAACAGTTCGGCGGCGTTGTTGGCCTTGACCGACCCGCCGTACTGAATGCGTGTCGCCGCGGCCACCTTCTCATCATACAGGAACGCCAGCGTTTTGCGGATCGCCGCATGGGCCGCCTGCGCATCGGCCGGCGTGGCCGTCTTGCCCGTGCCGATCGCCCAGACCGGCTCGTACGCGATCGTCACCCGTTCCATCTGCGCCGCCGTCACGCCCGCAAGGCCGTAGCCGAGCTGTCCGGCGTTGATCGCATCGGTCTGGCCCGCTTCACGCTGTTCGATCTTCTCGCCGATGCAGAGAATCACTTCCAGCCCGGCATCGAGAACCGCGCGCGTCTTGGCGTTGATCAGCACATCCGATTCGCCGATCACGTGCCGGCGCTCGCTGTGACCGGTCAGCACCACCTGCACGCCCACGTCTTTCAACTGCGCCACGCTCACCTCGCCGGTGAATGCGCCGTTGGATTGGTAGTACACATCCTGCGCGCCCAGTTTGATCGCCGAACCGGCGGCCGACAACTGCCGACCGAGCGACGCCAGGTAGGGAAACGGCGGGCAGATCGCCACTTCCGCTGAAACATCGCCCAGCGTGGTCGTCAGTGCCGACACCAGTTGCTCGGCTTCCGTGGCGTTGAGGTTCATCTTCCAGTTGCCGCCGACGAACGGCTTGCGGTCAGCCATGGCCTGTCATCTCCGGTAACCCGTCAGGGGTGGGGGGTAAAGCCGACCAGTATAGCGAATTACAGACCGCAGGCCAGTCCGGCCGCTACCTGAAATGGACTGAACATAGGAAGAACGCTTGGGATATGGAATCGGTATGGCCCGTATCAGACGTCACCCCGCTCCAGTTCCTCGCAATCCGCAAGATCGCGTGTACGACCGGTCGCCCGCTTGTTTGCGATCAATTCGGACTTGCCAATGACCGGCACGGTAATGCCCTCGATTTCGATGTCTTTGCGGTTGGGCCATGCCTGCCCAAACTCAACACCGGCGATACTGGTCATGAAATCGATACGGTGGGGGGGAACGCCGATCTGGAAAATCAAATTCGCCTGGGTGAAATCGGATTCTTCGACCTCATGCAACGGTGCACCGAATTCTCGTAACGCCTGCATCAGTCGGCGGGCGTTCTCCGCGCTGGGACGCACCCACAGGTCGAAATCATGGGTGTACCTCGGGTGCCCATGCACGGCCATGGCATGTCCCCCGACCAGCAGATACTCAACCGCTACGTCGGATAACGCGCACAACATGTCTTTGAAGTCGGGCTGAAGGATCGGTTTGGTCATGGTCCGTCCAAGGATTGTTGCACAATTCATACATCAGTCCAAGCCGCTCGGCCGGGCTCATCGACTGGATATCCGGGTCGGGGCCGGGTCGGGCGGTCCGGCGAAGTTTTCGCGTTGGCCAGTGACTTCGGTCCATGACAACCATTATATCCGTTCCTCGGTAAGCGGGTTTGGTCCCTTCCGCCCCAACCACTACAATACCCGGCTCAAAACAGCCCACGGCGGATACGCACCATGCTCACCAGCGCCCAGGTTCGACGGCAATTCCTCGATTTCTTTGTCGATAAGCACGCCCACACCGCCGTGCCCTCCGCGCCCGTGGTGCCGCACGACGACCCCACGCTGTTGTTCACCAACGCCGGGATGAACCAGTTCAAGGATGTCTTCCTCGGCGCCGGCGGCCGCGATTACCGCCGGGCCGTGGATACCCAGAAGTGCATCCGGGCCGGAGGCAAGCACAACGATCTCGAGGATGTCGGCAAGGATACCTACCACCACACCTTTTTCGAGATGCTGGGCAACTGGTCGTTCGGCGATTACTTCAAAGCCGAGGCCATCGACTGGGCGTGGGAACTGCTCGTCGATGTCTGGGGTCTGGACCCCCAACGTCTGCACGCCACCTACTTCGAGGGCGATCTGGCCGAGGGGCTCGAACCCGATACCGAGGCACGCGACCTCTGGCTCAAACATCTGCCCCCCGAGCGCGTCCACCGGGGCAACAAGAAAGACAATTTCTGGGAAATGGGCGAGACCGGCCCGTGCGGCCCCTGCTCGGAAATCCATTACGACCGCACCCCCCCGGAAGTCGATGGCGCCGCGCTGGTCAATCAGGATGATCCGGGGGTCATCGAAATCTGGAACCTGGTCTTCATCCAGTTCAATCGCGCTTCCGATGGCAAACTCACCCCGCTGCCGAACAAGCATGTCGATACCGGCATGGGCTTTGAGCGTATCACCGCCGTGCTCCAGGGCGTCGAATCCAACTACGACACCGATGTCTTCACGCCGCTGTTCGAGGCGATCCGGCAAGTCACCGGTGCAGCCCCTTACGGTCGGAAAATGGATGCTCCTCGAGATATTGCCTACCGCGTCATTGCCGACCACATCCGCACGCTGACCTTCGCCATCACCGACGGGGCCATGCCCTCCAACGAAGGGCGCGGCTACGTGCTCCGGCGCATCCTCCGCCGCGCCGTCCGCTACGGCCGACAGAACCTTGGCGCCACCGAGCCGTTCTTCTACAGACTGGTCGAGACCGTCGTGGACACGATGGGCGATGTATTTACCGAATTGAAAGACAACCCCCGGCGCATCGCCGAAATCCTCAAAGAAGAAGAGGAACTGTTCGGCAAGACGCTGGATCGAGGTATCGCGCTGTTTGATGAGGCGGCGGGACGCGGCGGCAAGCAGATCACCGGCAACGACGCCTTCGAGCTCTACGCCACCTACGGCTTCCCGCTCGACCTGACGCAACTCATGGCCTCGGAGCGCGGCATGACCGTCGACGTGGACGGTTTCAACGTCTGTTTCGCCGAGCACCAGCAGCTCAGCAAGGCCGGGGGGGCCGGCGATACTGCGCGACAATCCCTGCTCGACATCGTGCAACAGACTTCGCTGCCCGCAACGCAGTTTGAGGGATACGACGAGCTGGTGATCGATGGCGCGACACTCCAGTCCTGCTTCGCTTTGCACGGCGGCCGTTACGAACCAAGCCCCGACCTTCAGGTCGGGGATAAGGCGGCAATCATCGTCGATCGCACCCCGTTCTACGCCGAAGCCGGCGGCCAGGTCGGCGACACCGGGCGCATCCACGCCAACCGCGGCGGCGTCTTCCGCGTCGATGACACCATCAAACTCGGCGAGACCTACTTCCATCTCGGCGAGGTCGAAGCCGGCGCCGCCCACAACAACGAACCGGCCTTCCGCCGGGACGATGCCCTGGTGATGGAAGTCGATGCCCACCGCCGTCAGTCCACCATGGCGCACCACACCGCCACGCACGTGATGAACCACAAACTCCGCGCCGTCCTCGGCGAGCACGTCCAGCAGAAGGGTTCGCTGGTCGATCCGGAGAAAACGCGTTTCGACTTCGCCCACAACCACGCCGTGACGATCGACGAAATGGCGCGCATCGAGCAGATGGTCAACGCCGACGTCGCCGCCGACCTGCCCGTTTACGCCGGCTTCGCTCCGCAGGAAGACGCTCTGAAGATCCACGGCCTGCGCGCCGTGTTCGGAGAGAAATACCCGCCGACGGTCCGCGTCGTCTCGATCGGCCCGAAACTCGACGACATGCTCAGCCGGCCGGATAACGAGCAATGGGGCGAGCGATCGGTCGAGTTCTGCGGGGGAACGCATGTGCAATCGACCGGGACGATCGGATCGTTTGCCCTGGTTTGCGAGGAAGCGGTGGCCAAGGGCGTGCGCCGCGTGGTGGGAATTGTCGGTCCGCTGGCCGAGCAGGCGCGTGCCGATGCCGCGGCGCTGTTCGATCGGCTCGAGGCGGTGCGCGATGCCGAGGCCGACGATCTGCGTGCCGCCGTCACGGAACTGACCACGGCGATCAACGAGCAGACGCTACCCGTCACCGATCGCGCCAAGCTGCGCGATGCGTTGAGCGAGTTGCAGAAGAAACTCAAGGAACTGGACAAGCAGCAGAGCAGGGCCGCGGCCGGGCAGGTGGTCGATGTCGCCCGCCGGATCGCCGCCGACGCCGAGGGCAACGTGATCGTCGCCCGGATTGAGGCCGATGGAAAAACACTGCGCACCGCGATGGACGTGATCCGAAAGACGCGCCCCGAAGCGGCGCTTTTCCTTGCCGGCGTTGCGGGGGACAAGGTCGCCCTGCTCGCTGCCGTGCCGCAGGAACTGATCGACAAGGGATTGAAGGCGGGCGACTGGGTGAAAGAAATCGCTCCCGTCGTTGGCGGTGGCGGCGGCGGCCGACCCGACATGGCCCAGGCCGGGGGTAAAGACGCATCAAAAATCGACGAAGCCCTCGTCGCCGCGCGTGCCTTTGCGGAAGAAAAACTCTAACCACAGAGGCGCAGAGACGCAGAGGCAGATTGAAGTAATTTATTTTTGACAGGATTAACTGGATCGACTTGATCTACAAAAAGTCAGTATCAGTATCCGGTATATCCTGTTCATCCTGTCAAAATTTTCTCTGCGACTCTGTGCCTCTGCGGTTCATGCTTCATGGATCAACGCGACCTTCCAGATCGTCTGCGCAAGCTCATGCGGCGCGTCCCGACGCTCGCCTTGGCGACCACCGATGACGAGGGCCGACCGTATGCCGCCAACGTCAACTTCGTCGCCGACGACGATCTGAACTTCTATTTTCTAAGCGACGCCGATTCGGCGCATTCGCTGCACATCGTCCGACGGCCGCGCATCGCCGCGTGCGGTTATCCCACGTTTCGACTGCTGAAGAGCATCAAGGGTTTTCAGTTGCGGGGCGAGTGTAAGCAATGTCCGCAAGTGCAATGGGGCGAGCACTGGGAACGGTTCTGCGGCAAGTTCCCGTATGCGATTCCGTTTCGGCAGTTGGCTCGCCGCCAGTCGTTTTATTGCATCACGCCGACCTGGCTTCGCCTGATCGATAACTCGGTGCGATTCGGATTCAAGTTGGAAACGGATTGGCCGCCAAGCCGGACCTGAGTTCGAGCCGACGGGCGAGGCCGAAGGTCCGGATGAATAAACCCCCGCCCCCGGCCCCGTGTCCGGTTTACGGCGCCCGGTGCGATGCCCCGCGCCCGATCAATCCTCTCCGCCGATCAGTTCCTCCACCTCCCATAACTCGTTCACCCACAGTCCCAGGATCGTCACGCCGGGGTAATGCTGTCGCAGGAAATCGACCGCCGCGGCGAGTTGCCGCTCCTGCTCTTCGCGCGGCAGGGGGTTGCCCGCACAATCGTAATGGGCGACCACCGCTACCAGCCGCGAGCCGTGCTTCTCGACGGAGATGTCAACCCGGCGGAGGACCGAAGCGGTTTCCGGCCCCGCATCACCCTCAGCCAGGGCTCGCACCGGGCCCGGTTCGGTGATCGTATCCACATAATCGGCCTGGAAATGCTCGGCCAGATAGAGATTGACAGGCAGTTGCGTCCGCCCGTCCATGCAATTGATTGCTGTAACGAATTTCAAGTAAAAATCCCTGCAAATTTTGCGGATCGCTTGGATCCTTCAGTCGCGTTTAACGTTCTTAAAAGCTGTTTTTCTCCGCAATTTCCCTTGCCAAACAAACCGCGAACCTTGGGGCACGTCTTTACGTATGAAAATCGCACCTGCTTTGGCGCCTACGTCCGACCCCGCGTGGTTTGCTGAACCGGATGTGCGTTCTCCTTCCCGTGAGCCCGGCACCGCTGTCCCGTCCTTCGCGGTGTCGGGTTTTTCTATGCCAGCAACTCGGCCGCGGCCTGATATATCTGATCCGGCTCGCTCATCCGGCCCTCCCCGGCGGTTCGGCAGGCCTGCCAGCCCGATTCCGGGCCGACCGTATGATAGCCGAGAATGTCTTTGATCTTCGCCAGGTTGTCCTGCGTGATCGGATTGGCCCACATCTCCGCGTTCATTGCCGGCGCCAGCAGAACCGGTGTGTCGCGCGGCAACGCGCTGATCACCGTGCTGATAAGATCGTCGCAAATGCCGTGTGCGATTTTTGCGAGAATGTTCGCCGTGGCCGGGGCGATGATGACCAGTTCCGTCGATTGCGCCAGGCCGATGTGCTGGGCATCGGGGCGGTCTTCCGCCTGCCAAAGTGATGTGAACACCGGTCGGCCGGACAGCGACTGAAACGTGGTCGGTCCGACAAAGCGTGTCGCCGCCTCGCTCATCATCACCGTGACCTGCGCGCCCTGCTGCGCCAGCCGGCTGACCAGCGTGCAGGTCTTGTACGCAGCGATACCTCCGGTCACCGCCACGATGATGCGGCGATCGGTCAGTTCCGCGCCCTGGCCCGGTGTGTTGGCCATGGTTTGTCCATGTTTGTGGTATTTAACGACGCGGCTTGCCGCGCCGTTTTATAGCGACTTGCCATGGACGCTTTGGTGTCTTTCACTTCAAAGCGCCACAATACGATCTAGTGCAGTGCATCGCTCGGCGGCGTCAGGTCCGAGGCGTCGAAATCGACCGCGATCTTCTCTGCCAGCACCTCGGCGATGGCCAGCTCCAAGTCGCTACGGCCTTCGCGCTCGATCAGCGGCCGGGCACCTTCCATCAATTCCTTCCAGCGCTGTTGCACCAGCGAGGTGAGCTTGAATCGGCCGCCCAGCTTGTCCACGATGGCATCGTTCTTCAGTGCTTCGATCATGGATGCAACTCTCCGGTCGGGGTAATCTGACAAATATAGCGTTTCCCGTCACAGTTTCAAATTCTACGCTTGGCCGCATAAGCAACACCCGGCCTTTCGTTGTCCATGCCAAAGCCCTGGTGCCCCTCAACGCACAAGAGTCCAATAATGCAAATCTATGAATATCGCATATAAATCAAACTGACATTGTCAAAGTGTTCAATATTTAGCCATTGACTTTTTCTTGTGTTGAAATACCATGCAGGTATGTGCAGGTATGAGTTAGAACTGGATACGCTGCGTCGCGTCAGCCAGATTCTTGGCGGGGGTATGGATATGGAGTCGCTCTTCGGCAAGGCCATGGCCCTGCTTCGAGATCGGCTGGGAATCACTCAGGCCTGGCTGGTCCTCAAGGACGAATCGATCGATCGTTTGAGAATCGCTTCGGCGGTGGGTCTCAGCCGGGAGGAAATGGACCGGGGGCTGTACGAAATCGGTGAGGGCGTGACCGGGCAGGTGGTGCAGAGCGGCGAGGCGCGCATCATCGCCGATGTCCACCGGGACGATCAGTATCTCAACCGCATCGGCGTGGTGGCTTCGGCCGGCGCCAACGATCCGACGAGTTTCATGTGCATTCCGATTCGTGCCGGCGAGCGCGTGGTCGGCGCGCTCAGCGTGCACAAGCCCTACAGCGACGAGGCGACGCTGACCGCAGATGCGCGTCTGCTGGAGGTGGTCTCCGGCAACATCGCTCAGGCGTACCTGACGCACGAATTGGTGGACGTGCGCATCGCCGACCTGCGCGCCGAAGCCGATGAACTGCGCGCCAACCTGCGCACCAAGTACACCTTCGACAACATCATTGGTACGAGCCCGGCGATGATGGACGTGCTGGCGACCGTCGCCCAGGTGGCCCCGAGCCGCGCCACCGTCCTGCTGCTGGGCGAAACGGGCACCGGCAAGGAACTGATCGCCAAGGCCATCCATTTCAATTCGCCGCGCCGGGACAAGCCGTTCGTCCGGGTCAACTGCGGTGCGCTCAGCGAGCACCTGCTCGAAAGCGAACTGTTCGGGCACATCAAGGGTTCGTTTACCGGGGCGGTGCGCGATAAGGTCGGTCGCTTTGAGGCCGCCGACACCGGCTCCATCTTTCTCGATGAGATCGGCACGCTCGATCCGCAATTGCAGGTCAAGCTGTTGCGCGTGCTGCAGGAGCGGGAATTCGAGCGCGTCGGTGACCACCGAACATTCAAGGTCGATACGCGCGTCATCGCCGCCACGAATCTCGATCTCCACCAGGAAGTGACGCGCGGCCGGTTCCGCGAAGACCTCTATTACCGGCTGAACGTGGTGGCGGTGCATCTGCCGCCCTTGCGCAACCGCCGCGAAGATATCCCCCGCCTCATCGATTTCTTTCTCGACCGTTACAACCGCGAAAACGATCGCAACCTCAAAACAATCAGCCGCGAGCTGATGAACACGTTGCTGCGCTATCCCTGGCCCGGCAACGTGCGTGAACTGGAAAATGCCGTCGAGCGCGCTGTGGTGATGAGCACCGGCGCCGAGTTGACCGAAGACCTGCTGCCGATCCAGATTCGCATGTTTGCCCACCAGGGACGGAATCGCGGTCGGGCCGAGTCGATCGAATCGTTGGCGATCAAGCTGGCCGAGCAAGCCGTGGGAGAGTACGCCGGACGCGAAGGGGAAATCTACGACCTGGTGATCGGTGAGATCGAGCGCCAGCTCATCGGCCAGGCGCTGCGACAGACCGGCGGAGTGAAACTGCGCGCCGCTGATTACCTGGGCATCAACCGCAACACTCTCAACAAGAAGGTCAGGGAGTTGAGCGTCAACGCCGACGACTGAACGGGCACGGCACCCTGTAAACCCGGCGCCCCGCCTAATTTTTCTATGAGAAAACCCCCGCCTTTCGACGGGGCTTGGGGAACAATACAACTCATCTCAGCATGGCAAAACGCTCAGTGCTTACCGCCGTTGGCGCGCAGGTTGGTGCCGTTGTTGCCCTCCAGCGGCAGCAGCATGACATCCCGCTCGGGCCGAAGTTGCGGCTCGGCGTTCGGATCGCAACTCATGGTCGGCGGGGCCGGCTGTTCATCGCCGAACGGATCGGTCTGTTCATCGCGGACGAAGATGCTGTCTTTGCTCGGCCCGGCGAACGGGGTGTTCTCGAACGAAACGTGACCGTCGGCGAACAGCACGTTTTGTCCATCGCCGCGCTCGTTGAGCGAGTTTTCCTTTCGCTCGATGGTCTCCCGGTCGACATCATCGTTGAACGCATGGGTGTGCACGCCGGGTCCGTCGGCGTTACTGTCATCCGACATGAGAACCCAACCGCTCCGGGCATTCGCCGAGAAGTTCTTCCGGCGCTGGGCGTGGTGCCAGTTGCCCGTGGTGTAGCTCAGCGGCTTGTCGCCGGTGTCGGTCCAGCGGAAGTCCCGCGTTGCATTCAATGCAACCACCCGCCCCGAGTCATCGAGCATTTCATCGGCGCGATCCGACGTATTGGGGTTGATGAAAATCTCCGGCGTCACGTGGCCTTCGCGCACCAGCACCCAGAGCGAAGCGGTGATGTTATTTACCAGGTCCGGGTGGTCCGGTTTCAATTCGCGCTGGCCGCGCTGGGCGCTGTTGAATCCCGAGGCCGGCTTCGTCGGATCCGTCGATCCGGCCAGGGGATAGCGATCGTCATTCACCGTGGTGTAGTTGACCAGGGACTGGCCGATCCCGCGCAGGTTCGCTCCCGAGTTGGCTCTTCTTACAATGATTTGTGCGTAAGCCAGTGCCGGGATCAGAATCCCGATCAGCAGCGCGATGATCGCGACCACCACCAGCAATTCGACCAGTGAAAACGCCCGTCGTCCCGACGGTTTTCCGCAGTGGGTCCGTAACATGGCATGTCTCCTTTTGTTTGGCGTTGCGGTTTCAAGACGCACTCACAGCGCCACCCGGCGAGAAGGCGGGGCGCGGCTGCCCGAACGGGCTGGTGTGGACTGACCGGGGTGGAGACGATTCGCCCCGGTTCCGCCGCGTGGTACTCGCCCGGCGTCATCGCGGCGCACCACAACACAGAGGTGTGTCGCGAAGTCCGGTTGTCGTGAGGTGGGCGTTTACGGGAAGGAAGGTATAAACAATGGATGAAAGCGGTATGGCCTGTTGAGGCGGACCTTCTCGCTCGGCCTAAACCTCACACCTTCATTGTATCGGCGGCACGACTCGAAAACCACGAAATTCACCTTGCATATCTCAAATTTTTGTCGGGCTCGGCACCCTCATCGAATTGGAACCGGCGCAGCATCGACCGCACCGCGCCAGCCGTTACAATGTCGCGATTGATCCCGCTCCGGTTTATTGCGAGGTATGCAATGAAGACTCAGCCCACGTCACGTGAACCGATGTCCCGTCGCCATCTGCTCAAAGTCGGCTCGACCACCGCCGTCGCCGCCCTGGCCGCCGGATGCGACGATTTCAGTTCCGCAACGAAACGCAACAGCGTTCCCGCTGCCGTTGCTTCAAAATCGAAACTGCGCAACGTCATCCTCTGCGTCTCGGACGGCATGAGCATGGGCGTGCCGAGCATGGCGGATGACTTCTCTCTGCTGGTGTGCGGCCGACCCACGTTCTGGCCCGCGTTCATGCTGCGGCCCGGCGTGACCTGCGGCCTGATGCGCACCGCTTCCGCCAGTTCCATGGTGACTGATTCCGCCGCGGCCAGCTCCGCCTGGAGCACCGGCCAATCCGTCGCCAACGGCACATTGAATGTCACGCCCGACGGCGCGACATACGCCCCGCTTGCGGTGGGCGTCGGGGCGATCGGCAAGCGCGTGGGGCTGGTGACCACCGACAACATCTGCGGCGCGACGCCGGGCGGCTTCGGCGCTGCGGTCGTCTCACGTCACGACTACCCGTCAATCGCCAGGCAATACCTCGGACGCGTGGATCTGTTGCTCGGAGGGGGACGCGAACACTTCGATCCGCTCGGCCGAAAGGACGGCAAAAACCTGATCGGACAATTCCGTGAAGATGGCTACGCATTCTTCGATCAGCGTTCGGCATTGATGTCGGCCAAACCGCAGGATAAGGTTCTGGGTTTGTTCAACGAGGGCACGCTGCCCTATACCATCGATCATCTGAACGACGCGGAGCTCAAGCGGCGCATCCCGTCGCTGCGCGAGATGACCGACTACGCCCTGCGTTGCCTGGAAAGCGCCGAAGAGGGCTTTTTTATGATGATCGAGGGCTCGCGGATCGATCATGCCGCTCATGCCAACGATGCCGCCGCCTGTCTCTGGGATCAACTGGCGTTTGACGATGCGGCCCGACGGGCCGTGGAGTATGCGCTGGATCGCGATGACACGCTTGTCATTCTCACCACCGATCACGGCAATGCCAATCCCGGCCTGTGCGGATGGGGCAATAAATACAACGATTCGACCGAACGCTTCAAGCGACTGGGCGCGTTCACCGGTTCATTCACCGCCATCGCGCGCGATATCAAACAGAGAAGTTCGCCGGAGAGTACCGCGAAAGTGATCCAACGCTACACCGGCATCGAACTGGATGAAACCGAAACGCGGCAGGTCGACCTGGCCGTGCGCGAAGGCGAGCCCGTGGCCGATCACAACGATCAACACCGCAGGTGGGTCGGCCTGCTCGGGCAGGTGCTCGGCAATCACACCGCAGTGCAGTGGAACGGTGTCAGCCATACCTCCGACAACGTGTTGGTCAGCGCATACGGACCGTACAGCGAACACTTTGCCGGCGTGCATCACCTGGCGCACTTCAACGATCTGATCACCAAGAAGTGGGCGTTATCCAGGGCTTCAGTCAAATAGCGAACAGGCATTGCCCTGCGATGCGACTTGAAATCCAATGGTCAATCCATGAAAAAACCCCCGCGTGAGCGGGGGTGCGGGGGTGAGGTATTCATGCATGTGTGTCGTTAACCGGTAGCTGCGGCCTTGCGGTTTTTCGACTGCGCTCCGGCCTTGCGGCGCCGCTTGAGCAACGCCAGGCCGCCGAGGCCCAGCAGCGTCAGCGAGGCCGGCTCGGGGGTGGGGTACTCGCGGACGAGGATAAACTGCTCGCCGTCTTCATCGCCCCAGGCCTGATTTTCAGGAGTCGGATTCCACTGCAGGTACTTGTGAACGTCCAGCACGTTCGGTTCGCCCCTTTGCTGCTGCTCGACGGTGTCGAACGGCTTGATCGGATCGAACTTGGCCCAGATCTTGGTCGGATCGTCACCGCCGGGCATCGGGATCGGTTCCCACGGCCAGGGCAGACCGTTCTTGGTGATCAGCGACTCCCCGCCGGTTTGATCGTGAGGCGTGTAGACCCATGTCCAACCCGGCGACAGGATTTCCTCGTGCCAGTCATAAACCCACGCGCTGTCGGGCTTCAGTTCGAATTCTTCCCAGACGGGGAACATGGCCGGGCCGGTGACGATATTCGGAGTCTCGAACTGTTTGAGCATGTGGCCCGCTTGGGGGTCGAACTTCAGCTGCGCCCGGTAATGCCAATGTTGGCTGCTGAAGTCGAAAGGCACCGGGATGTCGATGGTCGGGGCGTTTGCGTTGTGGCCGGACGTGTGCATGGGTACGGTTTGCGCCCAGGCCGAGGACGCCGCCGCCGCAAGCACGGCGACCACCATCCAACTCATTGCTCGGTTCATAACGATCTCTCCTTTGGCTCGATTGAGCCGCGATGCCCCGCCTGCCTCTCACTCTTTCCCATGCCGAACCATTCGACATGAATAGCCATCATGCTGCGGTGGAGGAGATGTGATGAGATGGGTGTTCTCTCTGTTCTCTATCCCGATCCCTCAATTCTTCCACGCTGATACAACTTATCATTTTTTCTGTTTAATACAAGACTTTTCTGAATTTTGTTTGCAATACTTGTGTGTATAAATATTTTCCATTTATCGTAAGTCATTTGTTTTTATATGCATAGAAAATTATCGTTCATGGGGTATAATCAAAATCGCATGAAGGACTCACAAAATCCCGCTCTCCGTCGAGCCCTGATGCGGTGGTATTTACGCCACCATCGCCGTCTGCCCTGGCGGCGGCCGCCGGGCCGGCGGGCCGATCCCTACACCGTGGTTCTCAGCGAGGCGATGCTCCAGCAGACGCAGGTCGCCACGGTGATCGAATACTACCGGCGATTCATTCGGCAGTTCCCCGATTTTCAATCTCTGGCCGCGGCAACACCCCAGCAGGTGCTGAACCTGTGGCAGGGGTTGGGCTATTACCGCCGCGCGCAGAATCTGCATCGCTTGGCATGCGTGGTCGTCGAAGAACACAACGGCAAACTGCCGCGCGACCCGGATGCATTACGGCAACTTCCGGGGGTGGGGCGGTATACCGCCGGGGCGGTGGCCTCGATCGCCTTCGGACAACGTGCCGCGGTGGTGGACGGCAACGTGGCGCGCGTGCTGGCGCGCTGGTATGTCATCGACGAACCGATCGACCGCGCGGAGGTGCAACGGCGACTGTGGGACCTGGCGGAAGCATTACTGCCGGTGCGCAGTCGCACGTACACGCCCGGCGATTTCAACCAGGCCCTGATGGAACTGGGCGCGATGGTTTGCAAGCCGCGCGCCCCGCGCTGCGCCGCGTGCCCGGTGCGTTGGTATTGCGATGCCGGCCAATCCCCGCGCCCCGAACGTTGGCCCGTCAAGGCCAACCGGCAGCGCGTGCAGGCGGTGCGCTGGGCGGTGCTGGGGCTGAAACGAAACGGTCGGTACCTGTTCCGGCAGCGCAACGGCGACGGTCTTTGGGCGGGGATGTTCCAACTCGTCACGATCGAGGATGCCCCGGCGAGACCCGATTGGCCGCACTGGTGTTGGGAACATTTGGGATTGCAAATTGATTCAACGCAACGCCGGGAAAGTTATACGCACCTGACGAGTCATCGTCGTTTGGCGTTTGATGTTTACACGGCCGACGTCCGCGGCGGTCGCACCAAGCGCGGAGCAGGAACCTGGCGCAAGCTGGATGATCTGGACGATCTGCCTCTTCCACGCGCCCAGCAACGCGCGGTCGAATTGATCGTCAGCCATGGCGGTTAGCACGCGGGATTGGGTGCGGCACTTTGGCTTTAGACACCGGCGACCCTGCGCGCCAGTTTCAGTTTCCAAAGCGGAATCTTTTTGCGGTGCAGGTAGAGCGTGGCGCCGCTTGCCGCCAGCACGACCAGCGCCATGATGAACAGCATCCCACCATCGCCGTTGACCTCGATGCCGAGTTTGGTCAGGTGGCTGAAGATGGCGCCGATCATCAGGCCGACGCCCAGCAGCGCGCCCAGCCAGACGGTCCGCGGCGCCAGGATGCATGTCCCGGCGATCAGTTCCATCACGCCCGTGGCGTAGCGTCCCCACGGCTCGACGCCCAGCGTCTGAAAAAGTTGCCGCGCTTCCTCGGTGCCGGTGAACTTGAAGAACAGCGTTTGCAGCAGGATTACCGCGACGATGATTCTCAGTGCCCAGTCCAGGATGCGCATGGTGTTGTCCTTCCGGTCGTCGGTGTTTCGACGGTTGGAGTTTTCCGATGCACCCGTTGCATCGTTGGCGATTCGAAATGAAGTGTCTGCCGGGCGGATGAATATTTCCCGCGCGCTACAGATTTTTCAAGCGATCCATCGCCGCCCGGCTGTCGACGCCGGCCACGGCAATGCGTTTATTCGGCTGGGTTCGGCCGGATATGACCTGCACGTCGCCGATGGCCGCGCCCAGTGTTTTCGCCAGAAGATTGCAGACGGCCCGGTTGGCTTTGCCGCCTTCGGGCGGGGCGCTGACCTTGATCTTCAGCGTGCCGCCAAGTTGTCCGGCAATGGCGTCGCGCGAGCTGCCGGGAACGACTTTCACCGCAAGCACGATACCGGTTGCGGTGGTTTCGATGTGCAACGCCTGGGGCATGGGCTCCAGTGTAACGCGCACGGTGAGAGGGTTCTCCGTTAGGTTGCGTTGGGATCAGCCGAGACGTGCGGTTGCTGCGGTTGTACGGAAAGAGAAAACCCCCGCCCGGGGCGGGAGCGTTGCATACAGCAGGCATGCAGCGTTGGGGAAAGTGGTGTTTGTCCGGCGTCTGCGGTTTTAGTTGTTCAGGGCTTTTCGGATGCGGGCGATGGCCGCGACCTCGCTACGGCGAACCCGGTCAACTTGTTTCTTGCGTGATTTGGCGACCGCATTGGCCCACCGGTCGGCGCCGAGTTGCTTGAGTTCCTCGATGCACCGTTGGCTTTTCGTCCGTATCTTCTCCACGCAGGCGTTCGAGTGGCGTTTGATCTTCTCGATGGCTTCGTGTGCCACGGCCTTGGCGCGTCCGTCGTGTTCCTGACTCTGGAGGACGTTGATTTTGCGTGCCGCGTTGGAGGCGGTCGTGCGGTTGCCATGGACGCAACGATCGGCGAGATCGGTGATGTGCGCGATGCAGCGTTTGGCGATCGCACCGGGATTCGCCTCGGGGTCCGCCTCCTGGGCCAACGCGTTCGCGGCTCCCATCCAGGCGACGAGGGCGAAACAAGCACACAGGGATACCTTGGCATGATACATGGCTGAGCTCCTTCATTGGTCAATGGAACTGGGGATTGCGGCTCGGATGTACGTCGTACGGTTGTGCGGCCGCTCCAACCGTCTTGCCAGTACAACGTGAAAAGCGGATACGTATTGCATGGCGATGTTCAGTTTTTCTGGGTTCGCACGCCCCGCGTGTGACGCAATGCCCGCGACGATTCGTGATCGCCGGCTCAACGCGCTCCCCTGCGGGTCGCGGCTAAACATAAAATCTTTCCACTCCTTCGTCCCTTCATCCCTTCTGCAATAAAACCCCGCCGTAAACGGCGGGGCGTGGGATTGTTTGGTGGGTGCGGTGCCGGATAACCCCGCTGTACCGTAACCCCGCCGTGAACGGCGGGGCGTGGAAAAGTATGCCGGCCGCTGGGGTGGTTACTGGTCGAGTGTTTTCTTTTTGCGCAGGAGGTGGTGGTAGTGCTGGGCGAAGCGGTGGGCTTCGTCGCGGACGGACTGGCAGAGCTTCAGGCCGAGGTGGTTGCGCGAGAGGCGCAGCGGTTCGGTGTTGCGGTGTGTGTAGATCAGTTCCTCTTTTTTGGCCAGGGCGATGACGCGCGGGGGAAGCACGTCGAACTGGCTGAACGATTCCATGGCGGCGTTGAGCTGGCCCTGCCCGCCGTCGATGAGGATCAGGTCGGGGTAGATGGTTTCGCCGGCGCCGGCCTCGCGGTAGGCGCGGCCGATGACTTCGCGCATGGCCATGTAGTCGTCGTTGCCGACGGTCTCGATTTTGTAGCGTCGGTATTCGTTTTTCAGCGGTCGGCCGTCCACGAAGCAGACCTTGGAGGCGACGGTCTGGTTGCCCTGTAGGTGGGCGATGTCGAATCCTTCGATCATGCGGATGTCGCCTTTGCCGGCGAGCGTGCGTTGCAGGGAGGCGAGCCCTTTGCGCGGATCGACGTAGAGCGATTCGGTTTCGGGCTGCCAGCCGGCGGAGCGCTTGCCGCGCTCGTCGAGTTTTTCGATGGCCCGGGCCTGATCGCGGAGGATCGCGGCTTTTTCGTAATTCTTGTTTTCGGCGGCCCGGGTCATTTGCTGCTTCAACTCGCGCAGCATGACCGAGCGCTTGGATTGCAGGAAGCGCAGGAAGCGATCGATATCTTCGCGGTATTGTTGTTTGCTGATCTTCGCGGCGCAGGGCGCGGTGCATTGCTTGATCGGGTGGAGCAGGCAGGGGCGGAAGCGGCGGCGGGTGTCGTCGTCTTCGCGGATGTCCAGCGTGCAGGTGCGAAACTGGAAGATGCGCTGCAGCAGCTTGATCGATTCCCGCAGTGCATAGACCGAGGTGAAGGGGCCGAGGACGCGCGCCCCGCGGTATTCATTGCCGGCGGGCTCGCGCGTGATGAAGACCCCCGGAAAATCGTTGCGCAGAGTGATGACGAGGTAGGGGTAGGATTTGCCGTCGGTCAGGCGGGCGTTGAAGCGGGGGTGCAGGTCCTTGATGAGGCGGTTTTCGGTGAGCAGGGCTTCCCATTCGCCCTCGCATTCGATGATGTCGAAATCGTCGATGAGTTCGAGGAGCGGCTGTTTTTTGGGACCGAGATCGGCGGAGGGCTGGAAGTAGGAGGCGACGCGGTTGGGCAGGACGCGGGCCTTGCCGACATAGAGGACGAGGCCGCGCTGGTCTTTCAAGAGGTAGACGCCGGGCGTTTTGGGCAGGGCGCGAGCTTTGGCGGCGAGTCGTGCCAATTTGTCGTTTGGGCCGTTCATGCCGGTAATTATAGGGAAGCGGATGGCCGATGGAGGAGAGGGGTATTCTCGGATTCGCCCCGCGGTCAATAGTCGAAGGAACCAGGGTCATGCAATTGGCACGGAATCATCTGTACGCGGTGCTGGAGCCGGCTCGCGAGGGGCATGTGCTCAGTAAGGCGGTGGACCTTTTCATCATCGCGTTGATTCTGATGAACGTGGTGGTGATGGTGCTGGAGACGGTGCCTTCGGTCAACCTTTACTACGCACGGCTGTTTCACCTGTTCGATCTGGTGTCGTTGGCGATTTTCAGCGTGGAATACATTTTGCGTGTGTTGACGGCGGTGGAGAATCCACGTTACGCCGAACCGATCCGCGGCCGGCTGCGTTACATGCGGACGCCGATGGCGGTGATCGATTTGATGGCGATTCTGCCGTTCTTCCTTCCGATGATCGGTCTGGACCTGCGGTTCATGCGAGCGGCGCGGCTGTTCCGGATCTTTCGTATGCTCAAGCTGGCGCGGTACTCCAGCGCGATGCGCGTGTTGGGGGAAGTGTTCCGGCGGCGTCGCGAGGAACTGATGGTGACGGTGGGTATCGTGGCGCTGGTGTTGCTGTTTTCCTCTTCGCTGATCTATTTCGCTGAGCATCAGCATCAGCCCAACGGCTTCGGCAGTATTCCGGAGGCGATGTGGTGGGGCGTGGCGACGCTGACGACGGTGGGTTACGGGGACGTGACGCCGATCACGCCGATGGGCAAGTTCCTCGCGGCGGTGATCCAATTGACGGGGATCGGGATGTTCGCGTTGCCGACGGGCATCATCGGGGCGGGGTTTGTCGAGGAGATGCAGCGCCACCGCAAGACGAATTGGCAATGTCCGCACTGCGGCGGGGAGATCGAGCGGCGTCTGCTGGACTGACCGGTTCGCGTCACGGCGTTGAGGTTTTCCGGTCGAGCGGGGAGACGAAGAACGACCGCAGCAGCATGACGGCGATGCCGACGACCAAGTACACATCGGCCAGGTTGAACAGCCAGGGGTACAGGTCTGGGGCGCCGCCCAGGAACGACGGCCAGGTCAAGTCGAACGGCAATTCCACGCGGGGAAACAACCAGAGCATGTCGCGGACGGCCAGGTGGACCATGCGGTCGTACAGGTTTCCCAGCGCGCCGGCGAGAATCATCACCATCACCGTTTGAAGCACGCGCTGATCGGCACGGCTGCGGGCGAATAAAGTGCCGATCACTCCCACCGCCACCACCGAGATGACGATGAAGAACCCGCGTTGGCCCTGGCCGATGCCGAAGACCGCGCCTTCGTTGAGCGTGAGCCGGATCGCCAGCACGGAGGGGATCACGGTGGTGTCATGATCGGGCAACGGCGCTTTGCCGGCGCGCACGGCGGCGATGTCGATCGGTTCATCCGGCCAGGAGGTGAAGGCCCAGGATTTTAAACCGAGATCGGCCGCGAGCAACACGGCGGCGGCCAACAGGGCGATGGCGATGAGTTTGGGGCGCCGACCGGCCGGGCGCGAGGTGGAACTTGCGGTGGTCATGGGCCAGATTGTATCGCAGATGCGACGGGGCGGCAGCGGGGATCAGTAATGGTTATGGTTGTTGCCGCGGCGTTCGATCTCGCGCGCCGCTTCGACGGTGTACTTCGCCCACGGCTTGATCTCCAGACGCTCCTGGGGGATCGGTTTGCCGGTGGCCTGGCACATGCCGTACGTGCGATCGACGATGCGCTCCAGCGCCTCGTCGATTTCGCCCAGCAGCCGGCGCTCCGATTCGACCAGCCCCAGGGTCAACTCCTGCTCGAAGTTATCCGAGCCGATGTCGGCCATGTGCAGGGGCATAGTGGAGAGATTGGAATCGTTCAACCGCAGCGCCTCGGTGCTCATCGAATCCATGTCGCCGACGATATCGACCCGTTTCTCCAGCAGGAGCTTGAGGTAGTGCTCCAGTTCCTTACGGCTGAAAGGCGTTTTGAGCTTGCTCTTGGGCAGGGGCTTATCGGGGATCAGTGAATCGACGGCCTTGGCGGGGGGGTTCCCCGCGGAGAGGGCTTTCCTGGCGGTCTTTTTCTTTGTGGTTTTTTTCGCTGTTTTGGCTGTGGATTTTCTGGTGGTTTTCTTCGTGGTCTTTGAAGTCGATCGGGCTGCGGACTTGGCGCTACCGGTCGCCTTGGATCGCTTGGTGGTCTTCTTGGTTTGCTTTTTGGTGGTTTTCTTGGCCACGGAGGTCTCCCACTGGGCTCGCATGACGCCCCCGCCGCGGGGCTATCGGGCAGTCGCCGACTCATTGAAGGCGGCATATCCTAAACAGCCGTAGCGGGCAGGTCAATGCGGTCGAAGCGGACCGCGCGGATTGCCGATGATAGAAGCATCTCGTAGCATAAGATCGGAAAAAACTCACTAACCTCCGTGAGCTTCGCATGATGCCGACTGCCTCTCACCCGTGGCGCGACATTCGGGCCTCAGGACAACAACACATGAATCACCCGGCCAACGCATACCGGGCCTTGCATCGACCGGGGGCGGGGCTGCCCGGTACGGTCTTTCGCGGCGCCGTCTTCTGGGGGATCGTTCTGATCTGCGGCGTTTGCCCGGCCCTGGCGCAGCAGGAGGAATCGAGCCCCTCGGTGATCCGCCTCGAACTTTCGCAGCGATGTATCCGCCAGGCCCAGATGGTCCTGGATCAAATGCAGGACCCCATCCCCGAGCAGGCCGTCCAGGGAATGGTGCTGTTGCAGCATGCCCATCGGCTCGATCCGGAAAACGCCGAAACCTGCCGTTTGCTGATCGAAGCGGCGGAATTGGCGGGCGATTCGGCGGCGGTCCGGTCGGCCCTGAAACAATACGTGAAGCTGCGGCCGGACGACGACGTCGCACAACTCAAGTTGATCGAGCAACTGGTGACGGATCAGCAGACACTGGACAAACGGATGGCGATGCTGGCGCGTCTGCTCGATTCGCCCGGATCGGATCGCTTCAGTGACGCTCTGCGAAGTCGCTTGGCCTTCCGTCTGGCCCTGATGCACCAGGAGCAGGGCGGATTCGAGGCGTATCGCAAACGGTTAAAGCAGGCACTGTCACTGGACTCGACCAACAAGGCCGCTGCTTACCAGGCCTACAGCGAACTGGTGGATCGAGGCGGTTCGATACAGCAGATTGCCGCGGCGCTGTTCACGTTGTTCAACGCCGATCCGGCCGATCCCTACACCCATGCCATGCTCGGCGACATGCTTCTGGGTTGCGGACAATACCAGGCCGCGCTGGACTGGTACGAAAGCGCCGGGAAAATTGCCGAAGCCAACCGAACCGGTCTGTCTCCGCAAGTCGCCCAGAGCATGATTCTGGCCATGTGGGGCGCCGGCCAAACCGATCGCGCCCTGTCTTTCCTGGAATACATGACCGGCGTCACCCCGGAAGGACCGTCCGCCGAGCCGACCGACGCCTCCGACGAAGATCAACTGTCCGGACCCCGGATCGAGGCGACGCGCGGCGGTGATCAAACCGAAGGCAACGGGTCGATGCAAGCGGCGGAGGATGTTGAACCGGCGTTGATCCCCTTCGAGTTGCAGGCCATTCATACCGTCCTGCTCGATCATGCCGCCCAGGCCGAGCGGGCCGAGCGCGCGGCCGGGAAACTTGTCGATCAACTGCGGCAGGCGATTGAAGACGGCGACGACAAGACCACCTGGCAAATCAACCTGGCCTGGACCTGCCTGCTGCTGAATCGCCACCTGGATATCGCCGGACAAACCGTGGAGGATCTGCTTGCCGAGCCCGGCGGGAAGGAAGACCCCGTCGTGCGGTCGCTGGTGGGATGGTTGAAGTTGCGGCGCGGCGAAAGCGACGCCGCCCGCGAACATTTAGCCGAGCTGGCCGAAGACGATCCGTTCAGTCGGCTGGGCTTGTGCCTGATTGAAGACGATGCGATGGAACCCGAACAGCGCGTGCGACTGCTGAATGCGGTCGTCAACGATACCCCGGCGACGCTTGTCGGCCTCATCGCGCTGGATCGTCTGCGCACTTTGCAGAACCAGCCCACATGGCGGAAGGATTACCGGCGCGTGGCGGGACTGTTTGAGCAAATCCCCGAGACCCTGCGGCGGATTGCTGAGGAACCGTTCTCTTATGTCCTGCTGAATGTCACGATGCCGGCCCGGCGCCAATACGGTTACCTTCAACCGATCGACGTGGAACTGGAACTGCGCAACGTCAGCCGGGTGCCGCTCGGTGTCGGGCCGAACTCCACCCTGCCGGCCCGACTGATGGTGTTCGCCTCCGCGACAGCGCTGGATTCGCAGCCCTTGCCGGGTATCGCTCCGATCGTGGTGGATCTGCACCGTCGACTTCGGCTGGAACCCAATGAATCGCTCCGTGTTCCCATGCGGTTGGACGGTGGTTATCTCGGCGTGCTGCTGGATATGCAGTCGACGCGCACCCTGCGCATCAGCGCCTTGTTCATGCTCAATCCGGCGCTGGGGCCAACCGGCGGCTTTACGCCGGGGGTGCTGGGTATGCGACGTTCGCTGCGCGGGATCGTGCGCGATCCACTGCGGGTTGACGTCGAGGAGATCGACGCCAGACTGGCGGCCTTCGCCGGTCCGGATTCCTTGGAGCACCTGGGGGTCATGTCGTTCCTGTTGCATTTTTCGGCCGTCGTACCCGATGAACAGATCGAGAAATCGCAAGCCATTGTCAGTGCGGTGGTTCAACAATTCCGAATCATGCCGCAAATGAGGCGAGCGTGGTTGATCGCCCAACTGCCGTCAAGTGAGAACACCCACCAGCGATACATGTCATTTCTGAACAAGGCCGTGGCGGATGGTTCCGAACTCGTGCAGATGTTGTTGATCTCACGACTGATCACCGAGCCGGACTCATCGCTGATGAATGCAGCGATGCGCAGTGATAACCCTAGTGTGCGAGAATTTGCGATTCGGCAGAAAGCGATCCGTCAGGCCGTGCAGGACCAGGAGCCCGTTGATCCGTTGGATACGGAGTCCGGGGGGCCTCCGGATGTCGCGGATCAGAAAGAAAATTTAATGAATGCGGAAGAATCTCCAGTCGCTCCGTCGTCCCAATCGCAAACGCCGTAGTGGACAAAACGGCTGTATGTCGTTGTCCTGAATGAAGATGGGTCTTGCCTTCACTTTGGCGAGATCGGGCGGCCGACGAGGCATTCAAATTTGACACCGATTTGCCATAAGTTATGATGAGATGTGTAGTACTGGCAGGCAGGTATCGCGGTAACGCTATTATCTATCAATCATTTGCAGGCATTTTTTTCCAGCCCACCTGTCTAACCGATACTACACCGTGGTAGGGTCTTCGGGTATGCGCGTCAGCGAACCCCGGGGACAACGTGTTGTCTGAACACGGAGATCAGGTCGGAGTAGTCTCTCGGTCGGTCCACACGGCATAACGCTGGTCACCGTGTTCACGGTATGCAATCACCGAGTTGACAACGCGCCGCAGCGGTTACGGTATCGAAATAACACCCCCATGCATTACAGGAGCAAGCCATGACAAAACGTACAGGTTTCACACTGGTGGAACTGCTGGTGGTGGTCGCGATTATCGCGCTGCTGCTGGGCATTCTGCTGCCGGCGCTCGGCCGCGCCCGCGAGATCGCCAACCGGTCGGTCTCGGCGTCGAACCTTGCGGGTATCTACAAGTCGATGTACACCTACTCGGTGACCAACGACGATGAGTTCCCCAAGGCCGCCAGTGTCAGTAACGAAAACGAAGTGGTTGGTTTTGAATATCACACCCGCAACAACACCCAAAACACCTCCGTCACCACCGGAGATGCTGGCCTGCTGGCCAATGCGACGGCCTGCCTGTGGATGCTGGTGCGCGACGGTTCGGTTAATCCCAAGAGCTTCGTCAATCCTTCGACGGACGACAAGAAGGATGACCTGAACCAGGACACCGGCGCCGGCACGATGCCCCTCGAAGCGACTTGGGACTTTTTCTGGGGCAAAGCGCCCTCGGACAGAGTGACCGCAGCCAAGCCGCTCAGCTACACCACGATCAATATGTTCCATGCCGAACGTGGAAGAAACTGGTCGGCCAACGTCAAGGGCGGCTGGATCATCATGGGCGACGATAACAACCGTGGATATCAAACCGACGATGCCCCGACCTTGCATACGCATGAGGCGGCAAGCACGCCCTCGCGTTCGGACATCGAAAATAACGAGAACTCGCACAATCACGACGGAGAAGGGCAAAACTTCCTGTTCGGCGACGGGCACGTGGAGTTTGAGAACGATCCGTTCGTAGGACCGAGCAACGACAACGTGTATACGTTGGATACGACATCGTCCAGTGGCGGAACCGAATCGTCCGCTCCGCCCGAACTTGAAAACGCGGCCACCAGCGCTCAGTTGTACCAAAGGGATCGCGACTGCATGTTGCTCCCGCTGGAAGGCAACGACGGGACAAACATCAGCGATTCGACGAGATGATCCACTCATCGTTTTTCCAGTGAACTTTCGACGGCCGCCTTCGGGCGGCCGTTTTTTTGTTGGCGCCCTGCTGATAGGGGGGCGCCACATGTTGACCCGCAGGGCAACATGTGCGGAGTACATCTTTATTGGAGATCATCACAGCACACTTTGCGGTTTCGAAGACCCAACCGGCAAAGTGGGGCGCCCAACCTGACAGCGGAGGGCTGATGGCTCTAAAATGCCGCCATGCCGATTCCCCGGCGAGTCCGTGAGGGTCTGATACATCCGTGGTCGGCGGCGCTGGCCGCGGCGATCATCGGCGCCGCCGTGTACGCCTCCAGCGTCGGCTACGGATTTGTCTACGATGACAACGGCATCATCGTCGCCGACACCCGCCTTGATGAACCGGGCTTCGGACTGGAGGCCTGGGTCGCGCCGTGGTGGCCCAAGGGATCGGCGGCCCCGGCCACGCGTCCGCTAATCACCTTCAGCTTCTGGCTTCAGAACCAGTTGCACGGGCGTGAGCCGGCATGGTTCCATGCCGTCAATGTACTTCTCTACGCATTGTGTTGTGCCGCGGTGTCGCGCCTGGCCTGGCGATGGCTGGCACACTCACCTCTCCCCCAGGTGGGGGAGAGGGCGACCGCCGAAGCGCAGCTAAGGCGGGCGGGTGAGGGGGATGATTCCGGGAAAACGACTCACTCCCGTAACTCGCCCTCTCCCCAACCCTCTGCCTTGAAGGGCGAGGGGAATCGAGCCGGGATCGCGGCCTGGGCGGTGGGGATGCTTTTCGCCGTCCATCCGATCCACGTGGAGGTGGCGGCGAACGTGGTGGGGCGTGCGGAAATCGCCGCGGCCCTGTTCATCGCCATCGGGCTGAACCTCTGGTTGCGCTGGCGGGCGGATTTCACCTGGCCGCGCGCCATGGTCCTGGGATTGGTCACTTACCTGGCCATCGCGTCCAAGGAGCAGGGCTATTTCCTTGCGTTCATGTATCTGGTGTTGGAAATCGTCGAGCGGCGACGCGAACGCCGCTCGCTTTTTTATCCGGCGCCGTGGCGTGCGGCGTTGGTCTTGATCGCGGTGGGCGGTCTGGCGTTCGGCCAGCGCATGGTGATGCGCGAACTGGCGGAAATCGACGAACGCGCTGCCGTCTCCCAACTCGACAACCCCCTGCAATACACCTCGCCGGCCGAACGGATCGTCACGCCGTTCATGCTCATCGGGCAGGCCGCAAAGCTGCTGGCCGTACCGTACGATCAGTCGCCCGATTATTCGCCGCGCATGCTGATGCCCACGCGGCGGCTGGATCGACCGCTCGTTCTGCTCGGCCTGGCGGTGGCGGGACTGTGGTGCTGGCTGACGGTCCGTGCCTGGCGGCGGCGGCGGGTCATCGCCGGGCCGTTGATGATGATGCCCTTCGCGTGGTTGATTCCATCCAACACCGTCATTCTGATCGGAACGATCTTCGGCGAGCGCCTGTTGACCACGCTGAGCATTTTCGTGCCGATTGTCATCGCGATGATGGCGCCGTGGGACAAGCTGCGGGGCCGCGCCGGATGGATGGCCGTGGCGATTGCCGCGGCGGCGATGGCGGTCTATCTCTACTTTCAGGATGCGTACTGGTGGCCGATCTGGTCGCAGTTGGGCGAGGTCGGGTTGGGGGTCGATCCGGTGGCTCGGGTCATCATCCCGTTGATCGTGATGGCGGCGGCGATAATCGTTTGGGGCTGGTGGGCCCACCTGGCAACCAAACAGGGCGCAGCGATTGTCCTGATCACACTCATGGGGCTGGGATACGGCGCTGCGACCTGTCTTTACAGTCCCACGTGGTCCGACCCCGACACCCACGTCACCATCACCGCGGCGACCACCCAGCCCCAAAGCGGCCGCTTCCAGGGGTTCCTGGCCTCGGCGCTGGTCCGTCGGGCTTTGAACCATCCGCAGGCGCAGGATGAACTGTTCGCCCAGGCCGAGCATCATGCGCGGCTTGCGCTGGAGCTTTGGCCGAGGCAGGGCGAGGTCTATGCCGTGCTGGGGCTGGTGGCGCGTCACCGGGGCGATGAAAGCCGGGCCCGCGCGATGTTCCGCAAAGCGCGCTGGGCCGAATCCGATATGGGCCTGGGCGATTACGGCATGCTTCTGCTCGGGGATTTGCGGAAGCTGCCTGAAGTCCGCAAGCGCGCCGAGGAATTGGAGGAGCATCTGCAATGGCATCCCGATGACGCCGCCGCCCAGCGCGAACTGGCTTTTGCCTGGACCGATCTGAAGGAATACGAGAAAGCGATCGAACTGTACGAGAAGATTGTCACGCCGACGACCACCGAAGCCGGTCTGCTGGATCGTTACCTCGATGCGCTGCTGTCACGGGGCGAACTGAGCAAGGCGCAGCAGGTCTACGAAAACTGGATCGCCGCGGCCCCCGATCGTTGGACGGTGCTGTTCGACGCGGCCATGGTCGCCCTTGCACGCGAGGTCGATCTCGACAAGGCGCGGCAATGGCTGGAGCGGGCGCGGCAGCTCAGCCCTGGCTCGTCGCAGCCTTGGGCGGGCCTGGCGCAGTGGCATTACATCAAGGGCGAAAACGAGCAGGCCGTGCGGGCCTACGAGCAGGCGATCCGCCGCACCTCCCCGGACGATCCGAGCCGCGCGCACTACCGGTTGATGATCGATCGGATTCTGGATCGCGGTTGAATCCCAGGTTTCGGTCTCGTCACCGGCGTGACTCGCCCTCAACCTTGGGCTTTACTCGTCCTCGACCTTGGGCTTTACTCGTCCTCGACCTCGGGCTTGACTCGCCCTCGACCCCGGGCTTGGGATTCATTGTGGGTTCTCATACAATCAAGCCCGAGGTTGAGGCCGAGTCCGCGAGGCCGAAACCCGGGATCATCTGGCTTTCTCAAACCATGGGGGCTTCATGCCGCGCTGGGGATGCTGTTGGTGGCATTTGGTCTTACACACCAAAGGGTCATGGCTGCATGGCGATCCGCGCGGTTTTCGCACGCGCGATCACCGTATTCACTCGTCCGGTGATTATCGTGATCCGCCGCCGGAAGGAGAGCATCACGGCCTTCATTGTTATCAACGAGACCAACTGAAGCAGGCAATCGTCATCCCCGAGAGCTTGTTTGAGATTGTGGGCATGGCTGTAGTCAAGAAATGCGGGAAAAGCGATACGCCGGTATTGGCCGTGAGTGTCGGCGCGACGCATGCACATGTTCTTGTTGAATTACGGAATGATTACGAATGGGCAAAGGAATATACCCGACGGCTGAAGGTCGCCTCTTCCCATGCGATTCGCGGTCGCATGCCGGGCAACATCTGGGCACGTGGCGGCAAGCCGATTGCGGTTCGTGACCGTGCGCATCAACTGCGCGTCTACCGCTACATCTTGGAACATACCCGGCACGGGGATTGGGTGTGGGATTTCCGGCAGGGAGATTCTGTCGGGTAAGCCGTGTTGTGACACAGGAACCCCAGGTTTCGGTCTCGTCACCGGCGTGACTCGCCCTCAACCTTGGGCTTTACTCGCCCTCAACCCCGGTTGACCCACCGCCGTTCAGGCCGTCGGGTATTTCGCGTCGTACTCTTCGGCGCTCATCAGCGCCTCGAGTTGGGCGGCGTCGGTCGGTTTGATCTTGACCAGCCAGCCGTCGCCGAAGGGATCGCTGTTGAGCAGGGACGGGTCGCCGACGGCCTTGTCGTTGACCTCGGCGATCTCACCACCAATGCCCGTGTAGATATCGCTGGTGGTTTTCACGGATTCGACTTCACCGATACTGTCTCCGGCGTTGAACGTGGCGCCCGCCTCGGGCAGATCGACAAACGTCACGTCTGTCAGTTCGTCCACGGCAAAGCGGCTGAGACCCAGGGCCACCAGGTCGCCCTGCGGTTGGTGCCATTCGTGGCTCTCGGCGAATCGACAATCGGAAGGGGATGGCATGAAGGACTCCTGCTGCATGGGTTGGACCGGTGCATCATACGAACGGTCGGCGGATGCGTAAACCGCCGCGCCGCATCCGGCAACTCTGTACGGCCCGCCGCGCAGTCGCTATCCTTGTCCGCTGCATGACTGAGCCATCTTCGTCAACGCTGATTGTGACCATCGACGGCCCGGCCGGCTCCGGTAAATCCACCGTCGCCCGGCAGGTCGCCCGCCAATTGGGTCTGTATTTTCTCGATACCGGCGCGATGTACCGCGGTGTGGCGGCGGCCGTTCTCGAAGCGGGCATGGACCCGGCCGATCACGATGCCGTGGCCGAGTTTGCCGCCGATCTGGATCTGCGATTCGGCAACGAAGACCCGCCGCATCTGACGGTGAACGGCGTGGACCTGACCCACCGCCTGCGCGATGCGGATGTGACCCGGGCCGTCAGCGATATCGCCGCCAATGCGTGCGTGCGCCGGATGCTGGTGCGCGCGCAGCGTTTGATTGGTCAGGACAAGGGCCGACTGGTCACCGAGGGGCGCGACCAGGGCTCGGTCGTCTTTTGCGAAGCGCAGGTGAAGCTGTACCTGGATGCGGCGCCGCCGATCCGCGCCCGCCGCCGCGCCTTGCAGTTACGGGAAGCCGGCAAACCCGCCGACGAAACGAAAATCCTTCAGCAGATTCTCTACCGTGACGAGCGCGACCGCACGCGCGCCGATGGGCCGCTGGTCTGTCCTGAAAACGCCACGTGCATCGACACCAGCGACATGACGCTCGACCAGGTGATCGAAGCGGTGATCGCTCACGTCCGCGCTGAGGGAGAGCGGTCGGCATGATCTCGCTGGCCTGGTTGCGGCGACACAATCCCGGCGCTTCGCTGGGGCGCATCCTCCTCTGGGATTTGTTGGGCCGGGGACTGAGCTGGCTGGTCTGTTTTCTTCTCTGGCGGCACCGCGCGTGGGGCGCGGGAAACATCCCCGCCTCCGGCCCGTTGCTGCTGGTGGCCAACCACCAGTCCTACCTCGATCTCAGTACGCTGGGAGCCGGTATTGCCCGACGCCATTTTTATTCCATGGCGCGATCGACCTTGTTCGATAATCCATTTTTCGGCAGACTCATCAGCCGCCTCAACGCCTTCCCCGTCGACCAGAACCGAGGCGATATCAAGTCCATACGCAACGCCATCGAACTGCTGCGCCAGGGCCATTGTGTGCTCGTGTTTCCGGAAGGTTCGCGCACCGCGGATGGAACGATCCAGCCGTTCAGCCCGGGCATCATGACGCTGATCCGCCGCGCCAAAGCGACCGTTCTGCCGTTGGCGGTGGACGGCTGCTACGACGTCTGGCCGATCCACGTCAAGCGCCCGCGTCTGACCGGACGCGTCGGGGTGCAGTACGGCACGCCCATTGCCGCCGACGCGTTGATCGCCATGCCGCCGCGGGATGCCGCCGAACATCTGCGGACCGCCGTCGAGCGGCTGCGCATCGACCTGCGCCGCAAGCTCCGCTGTAACTCCAACGGCCGCTACCCCGCCGACACCGCCGGGGATCAATCGGCGGTGTGAAGCGTCGATCGTTGATCGACCGCTAAACGTGTTATTAAACCTGCGTCCCTGTGTGCCTTATTGCCTTCGTGCCTTAGCCGTCTTTCCTGCTACAATACCCCGCTTACCATGACACGGAACATTCGTAACTTCTGTATCATCGCCCACATCGACCACGGCAAGAGCACGCTCGCCGACCGGATGCTCGAGCGCGTCGGCGCCATCTCCGAACGCGAGATGAAGGCCCAGCTCCTCGACGACATGGACCTGGAGCGCGAGCGCGGCATCACCATCAAGGCCTCTGCCGTCACCATCCACCACACCCACGACGGCGAAGAATACATGCTCAACTTCATCGACACGCCCGGCCACGTGGACTTCGCCTACGAGGTCAGTCGGGCGCTGACCGCCTGCGAAGGCGCGCTGCTGGTGGTCGATGCGTCGCAGGGCATCGAAGCCCAGACCGTCGCCAACTGCTATCTCGCCGTCGAGCACGATCTGGAAATCATCCCCGTGCTCAACAAGGTCGATCTGCCCTCGGCCCGGCCCGAGGAAATCGCCATGGAGGTCGAGTCGGTCTTCGGGTACGATGCCGAATCGTGCATCGCCTGCTCGGCCAAGTCCGGCCAGGGCGTCGATGAACTGCTGGCCGCCATCTGCACGCGTCTGCCCGCGCCCGGGCAGGAAGTCGATAAACCCACGCGCGCCCTGATCTTCGATTCGATCTACGACGACTACCGCGGCGTGGTGGTCTTCGTGCGCGTCTTCGAGGGGCGGCTGAAAGTCGGCGATCAGGTCCGCATGATGCAGGCCGAGCGCACCTACCCCGTCACCGGCCTGGCCAAACTCATGCCCAAGGAACAGAAGGTCGATCAACTCGAAGCCGGGGAGGTCGGTCTGCTCTACGCTTCGATCAAGACGCTGGACGAAGTGAACATCGGCGACACCGTCACGCAGGAAAAACATCCCGCCGACACCCCGCTGGAAGGTTACCGTGAACCGCAGCGCATGGTCTTCTGCGATTTCTATCCCACCGGCGAATGCGATTACGACGATCTGCGCAAGGCCATCGAAAAGCTCCACCTCAACGATGTCAGCTTCGAGTTTGCCCCGGAACACAACGAGGCGCTGGGCTTCGGGTTCCGCTGCGGGTTCCTCGGCCTGCTCCACATGGAAATCATCCAGGAACGCCTGGAGCGCGAGCACGGCCTGGAGCTGGTCCAGACCGCGCCCACCGTCACCTACGAAGTGATGCAGACCGATGGCAAGGTCACGCAGATTCACAATCCCGCCGAGTTGCCCGATCCCTCACTGGTCAAGGAACTGCGCGAGCCGATCGTGCGCCTGGAGATCATCACGCCCAACGAATCGATCGGCGACCTGATGAAACTGTGCGATTCCCGGCGCGGTAAGTATCTCAAGCAGCAGTTTCTCTCCGACACCCGCCAGATCATCGACTACGAGTTGCCCCTGGCCGAGATCATCTACGACTTCTACGACAAGCTGAAGTCGCTGACGCGCGGCTACGGCACCATGGACTACGAATTGCAGGGCTACCGGGCCGAGCGTTTGGCCAAGGTCGATGTGCTGGTCAACGGCAAGCCCGTCGATGCGCTCAGTTTCATCTGCCACCGCGAGACGGCCGAGAAGCGCGGCCGAACGCTGCTGGTGAAACTGAAGAAACACATCGACCGCCACCAGTTCGAGATTCCGCTCCAGGCGGCCATCGGCGGCAAGATCGTTGCACGCGAATCGATCAAGGCCATGCGCAAGAACGTCACGGCCAAGTGCTACGGCGGCGACGTCTCTCGAAAACGCAAGCTGCTGGAAAAACAGAAGGAAGGCAAGAAACGCATGAAACGCGTCGGCTCGGTCGACATCCCCCAGTCGGCCTTCATGGCCGTGCTCGAGCCGGAGGAGTAAGGCAGGTCTCGTCATTCTCCCACAGGCGGGGGCAGAACTCGTCATTCTCGCGCAGACGTGAATCCAGTAAACGCCAGTTTTGTTTAGCCGCGACCCGAAGGGGAGCGCGGGGATATTCGGTGATGTGTGATGTGGTGATGTGGGAACAAGCCGGGCGCCCCACCTTCGCCCGAAGGGCAAGGTGGGTGAGTGCAGAAGTTGGCATGACCACTTTGCGGCAAGCCGTGAAAGCGGGGCGCCCGAATAGCCACAAATCCGTTCACTCACCAAACCTGAACCGAAGTTGTAAGTTGTCGTTGTGCAAGCGGGTGCATGTGCGGATTTTTGATTTTATTGGACTTTCTTTGTTGTTATATTATTGCTCTTGCGTTCACATCCGGTTTGTTCTGTCTTGAAGCAGCGGTATGCGAGGAAGGATGGGTATCCGGATTGCCATCATCGGGGCGGGCGGTATTTTCCGCCAGCGTCATCTGCCGGGATTGCGTCAACACGACGATGCGATTCTGCGGGCGGTGTGCAATCGCACCGAAGCCAGCGGCCGTGCCGTCGCTGAGGCGTGGGGGATCGAGCAGGTCGGCGCCGATTGGCGGGAACTGATTGAACGCGATGATGTCGACGCGGTGATGATCGGCACCTGGCCGTACCGTCACTGCGAGATGTCCATAGCGGCGCTGGAGGCGGGCAAGCATGTGTTCTGTCAGGCGCGCATGTGCATGAACTGGGAAGAGGCGAATGCCATGGCCGAAGCGGCCCGTCGCCATCCGGAGCAAGTCGCCATGCTTTGCCCACCCCCGCACCGCATGCCGTGGGAGCCGGCCATCAAACGGATGATCGACGACGGCCGGCTCGGTGAAATCTATGCCGTTCAGGTGCTCTGTCTGGATGACAGTTGCGCCAACGGGCTGAACTGGCGCCAGCGCGCCGAGTACAGCGGATTGCAGGCGATGCAGGTGGGCATCTGGGCGGAAACGCTGAACGCGTGGGTCGGCGAATGCGAAGCCCTGGCCGCGGCCGTCGCCATCCCCATCCAAACCAAGCCCGACGACGACGGCAAGCCCTACGCGATCCGCATTCCGCAGATCATCGCCGTCTCGGGCACGCTGGCCGGCGGCGCGGTGCTCGTCGAGCATCACAGCGGCGTGTGTCAGCACGAAGCGATCAACCGCGCGACGATCTTCGGCTCGCGCGGCACGTTACGCATCGATGCGATGAAACAGATCCAGTTCGGCCGGGAGAACGAACCGCTCCGGCCGCTGGACATTCCGGTTGACCAGCAATGGCGGTGGGACGTGGAGACGCAGTTCCTCGATGCGGTGCGCAGCGCGTTGCGCGGCGAAACGTGGGGCGTGAGTCCCGATTTCACCGAAGGCCTGCGCTACATGCGCAAGGTGCAGGCGATTCACGATTCCGCCGCCTCCGGTCAGGCCATCGACCTGCCCGATACCTATCCGATTTCCGAAGCGAATTGAAAAGAAATACCACAGAGACACAGAGGCACAGAGTCAAAAAGAAGCCATTGTTTTTGACAAGATGAACAGGATTGTATGGATTGTTATCAGGAAGAAACCCTAATCATCTTGTCTGTCCGGTCTAAGAGTGTGTGTGAGAAGTGAAAAAAGCGAGCCGCGACGGTGAGGGAGTGGTCGTCGGGCCGTTGATCCGCCGGGCGCCCCACTTTCGCCCTGAGCCAAGTCGAAGGGCAAAGTGGACTGCGTCGCATCTCTTCTACCCACCCACCTTGCCCTTCGGGCGAAGATGGGGCGCCTCGCGGGCGCATGACCGCGCATGCCCCGCCGGGTTCGAGCGCTGTGCGGACCGCTTCCTGACGGGCGCGGCTCGTACAAGAACTCTTCTCACACGCTTTCTCAGCCGTCATCCGCGTAACGCTGTTTGAGACGATCGCGGTAGGGCTTCCAGTATTTGTCGTAGTAGTCGTTTGCCGCATCCTTGATCGCATCGGATTGGATGTGCTTGGGCGCGGTGTTCGGATCGTAACCTTTCAGGTGTCCTTTGCCGGCACGTTGGCGCGGCGAGACGAATCGCCAGGCATCGTGGCCGAGCACCTCCGCGCACAGCGCGGCGCCGATCGGATCGTAGAGCAGCAATTCCTCGCGCGTGTCGACGTGGTTGTGATCGTGATCGTGGACCCGATTGGTGTCGTACCAGGCCTGGGCGATCTCCGCCCAGTATTCGGCGCGGTTTTTCCCGGCGTAGGCCGTCTTCGGCCCGTCGTAAAGGATCAGAACCTTGTCCTCGGCGGTGACCTTGACCGTTTCCTCCGCGGGGGAGCCGTTGACGAGGATGCGGCCGTCGGCGAAACACCGGCGGAAAAACGCGCGTGAGCAATCCTCGAACGACCGGTCGAGCGCATCGAGCAGGGCGACGGGCTGCGGACCGGTGATCCGGCGAAACCGTTGCGCCGGTCGCGCATCCTGCCAGAGATGGCGGTCCAGCGCCACGCGGTAGGTTTGGTTCAGTCGCTCATTGAGTTTTTTGTCGAATCCCTCTCCGTGGATCAGGTGGGCGAATTCGTGAATGAAGATGCTTTCATTCCGCATGCCGCCTTCGTATTCGAGCAGGTCTTCCTCGGCGCTGATCACGACGGTGCGGCCGCGCCATTGCGTCTTCATTCCGCGTGCGCGCCAGTTGTAGTAATCCAGCTGGTCCCCGGTGGCGTCGGTGCGCATTTCCGGGACCTGACTGGACAGCTCGTTGTTGCCGATGATGAAGTAAAGAACGTCGGCCTCGCGGATGCGCCGGGCGACGTCCGGCCTCAGGTTCGCCATCTGCTTTTCAATCAGGAATCCCGCTTCCCGGTGGGCTATGTCCGAAACCCGCTCGGAGGAGATAATTTCGATCCCCTGCACCGAGGTGTGTTTTTTGTAGAACGCGCGATCCAGGCCGTACTTTTCGGCAAACGCGCGGTCGATGGGCTCGATGCGGTATGCGGTGTTCTGCGCGCATGCGGCTAAGCTCAGAATGAAAACGGCGAGAGCGATAGGGGCGAGGCGGTTTTGCATTGTGATGGGGCTCCAATTTCGCGTAACTCCGGAAAATCCAACGGCGGGATTTTGTGGCCGGGTATTATACAGACGCTGAATGGACGCTCGCCTTGTCAAAAAAAGGCCTGTTGAATCGGTGCATCTGCCATCCCCACATGCGTTCGGGCGGGGTTGCGCCGATCTGGCAGTGGAGCGGCCGGATTGCGCCGGGGTGTTAGGTTATTGCCGGTACGGGATTTGCAAAGGAATCCTCACGCTTTGTGCCGATGATGAAACGGAGCCGAATTACCATCCTCGTAGTGCTATAATGCCCCACGTAACGGGCCGATATCAGGGATGACCGGCCGTTGGCTTACGTTTAATTTGGAGTCCGATATGTTTGAACGTTTTACCGATCGCGCACGCAAAGTCATGGCCCTGGCCAACCAGGAGGCCCAGCGATTCAACCACGAGTACATCGGCACCGAGCACATTCTGCTGGGGCTGGTGAAGGAGGGCTCGGGCGTCGGGGCCAACGTGCTGAAAAATCTGGACGTGGACCTGCGCAAGGTCCGTCTGGAAGTGGAAAAGCTGGTCAAGAGCGGGCCGGACATGGTCACCATGGGCAAGCTTCCGCAAACGCCGCGCGCCAAGAAGGTGATCGAATACGCCATCGAGGAAGCCCGCAACCTCAACCACAACTACGTCGGCACCGAACACCTGCTGCTCGGTCTGCTGCGTGAGCACGATGGGGTGGCGGCGCAGGTGTTGATGAATCTCGGCCTGCGCCTCGAGGAAGTCCGCGAGGAGGTGCTCAACCTGCTGGGCGCCGGCGCAGGACAGGAAGCGGCCCCCGACATGGAAGCCGACGAAGCCGAACCCACGCCCACCGGCAAGCGCGGCAAGAGCAAAACTCCCGCGCTCGACAGCTTCGGACGCGACCTGACGGAAATGGCCAAGAGCGGCGAGCTCGATCCGGTGATCGGCCGGGAAAAAGAGATCGAGCGCGTGATCCAGATTCTCTGCCGCCGCACGAAAAACAATCCGGTGCTGATCGGCGAGGCCGGCGTCGGCAAGACGGCCATCGTCGAAGGCCTGGCGCAGAAAGTCATCAGTCACGATATTCCCGAGTTGCTGGTGAACCGGCGCATCGTGGTGCTCGATCTGGCGATGATGGTGGCGGGAACCAAGTACCGCGGCCAGTTTGAAGAGCGCATCAAGGCGGTGATGAACGAAGTGCGCCGCGCCAAGAACGTGATTCTGTTCATCGACGAGTTGCATACACTGGTGGGGGCTGGTGGGGCCGAGGGCGCGATCGATGCGTCCAACGTGCTCAAGCCGGCGCTGAGCCGCGGTGAAATCCAGTGCATCGGCGCCACCACGATGGACGAGTACCGCAAGTACATCGAGAAGGACGGCGCGCTGGAGCGGCGATTCCAGATGATCATCGTCAATCCCCCGAGCAAGGACGAAACGATTGAGATTCTCAAGGGATTGCGCGATCGTTACGAAGCCCACCACCGGGTCCAGATCACCGACGATGCGGTCGGGGCGGCGGTGGAACTGAGCACGCGTTACATCACCGGCCGCGTTCAGCCGGACAAGAGCATCGATGTGATCGACGAAGCCGGGGCGCGGGTGCGTCTGAAGAGTCTGACCAAGCCGCCGGATCTGACGGAGATCGAGGAAAAGATCGAACGTCTGACGCTGGACAAGGACGAGGCGGTGAAAGCGGCGGATTATGAGCGTGCCGCCGAATTGCGCGATGAAGCCGAACACCTCCGCAAGGAAAAGGAGGAGGTGCAGAAGCAGTGGCGTCAGCGCAGCCAGGAGGTGGATGGCGTGGTGGACAAGGAAGTGGTCGCCGAGGTAGTCAGCAAGATGACCGGCGTGCCGCTGACACGCCTGGAGAAAGCCGAAACCGAGCGGCTGCTCAAGCTCGAAGAGGAACTTCACAAGAAGGTCGTCAGCCAGGACGACGCGATCAAGGCGATCGCCAAATCGATCCGGCGCGCCCGTAGCGGCCTGAAGGACCCCAAGCGCCCGATGGGCAGCTTCATCTTCGTCGGTCCGTCCGGCGTGGGTAAAACGCTGCTCAGCAAGGCCCTGGCCGAGTTCATGTTCGGCGAGGAAGAGGCGCTGATTCAGATCGACATGTCCGAGTACATGGAGAAGCACAACGTCTCCCGCCTGATCGGCGCGCCTCCCGGTTACGTCGGTTACGAGGAAGGCGGACAGCTCACCGAGCAGATTCGCCGTAGGCCCTACGCCGTGGTCCTGCTCGATGAGATCGAAAAAGCCCACCCCGATGTGTTCAACATGCTGTTACAGATCATGGAGGAAGGGCGCTTGACCGATTCGTTCGGACGCAACATCGACTTCCGCAACGTCATTCTGATCATGACGTCGAACATCGGCGCGGAATTGATCAAGGGCGGCGGGGTGTCGTTCGGTTTCGCCAAGCGCGACGAAGAACACTCCTATGAAAACATGAAGTCCATGCTGCTCAAGGAAATCGAGCGGTTCTTCCGGCCCGAGTTCATCAACCGCCTGGACGATGTGATCGTCTTCCGTCCGTTGAACCGCGGTGACCTGGTCAACATCGTGGATCTGGAACTGGGCAAGGTCTCCAGCCGTCTCAAGGAGCGCGGGATCACGCTGGAACTGAGCGCCGAAGCCCGCGAGTTCCTGATCGATAAGGGTTACAATCCGGACTTCGGCGCGCGGCCGTTGCGGCGCGCGATCGAGCAATTCGTCGAAGACCCGCTGTCCGAGGCGATTCTCCGCGGCGAGTTCGAGCAGACCGGCCACATCTTCGTCAACCGTCACAAGGGGGACGAGGGCCTGAGTTTTGAGCCGACCGCATCCACGCAGGAGGAATCGGCCCAGGACCAGGCCGGCAACGCATCGGACAGCGATGCGCCCCAGGCCAGCGCGACATAGAAATAATGACGTCGCCGTCACCCATGGCGGATCGTGAAAAACCGCGTTAGAGCATTTTCAATCCAACCGCAGCGGGCATTGACGAGCCGCGCCTGTGAGGAAGCGGTCCGCACAACGCCCGAACCCGGCGGGGCAGGTGCGGTCATTTACCTGGCGGGAGAGCGGAAAGTCGGACGCGGATCAACGGCCCGACGACCGCTCCCTCACCGTCGCGGCTCATTCGGACCGGACACAAACCATGCAAGACGCTCTATCCTGTTGATCCTGTCAAAGAGCATTTTTAGTGGTCCTCCGTGTTGAAATGAATTGCTTTTGTGTCTTTGTGCCTTTGTGGTTAATCCCATGCTGAAACCTCCCGAATCTTTTCATGTCGCTGCACGAGCACTCGGCCTGGAACTGTCCGATGATGTCGTCGCGCTACTCGGTCAATTTCTCGATCTGCTGCTCCAGACCAACAAGCAGTTCAACCTCACGGCCATCAGGGATCCGGACCAAGCGTGGATGCGGCACGGCCTGGATTCGCTGTCGATCCTGCCGTTTATCGACGAAGCGAAAACGGTCATCGATGTCGGCAGCGGCGGGGGACTTCCGGGCATCCCGCTGGCCATTGCACGACCTGATATTGCCGTCACCTGCCTCGACGCCACGGGGAAAAAAGTGAGATTCATTGAAACCGCTGCGCGCGAGCTGGGATTGCAAAACGTGGCCGCCATGCACGATCGCGCTGAAACGATCGGCCAGAATCCCCAGCACCGCGCGCGGTACGATCTGGCCGTGGCGCGCGCGATCGGCCCGATGAACGTGCTGTTGGAATTGCTGCTGCCGCTGGTAAAAGTCGACGGACGCGTGTTGGCGATGAAGGGCCGACGCGTGGAGGAAGAATTGCAGGATTGCGGCGATGCCCTGATGAAACTTGGCGCCGGTGAAGTGGGTCTCTACGAATCCCTGCCCGGCTTGGAGGAAGATGCGGTCGTCGTCATTGTCACCAAGGCATCGGCCACACCGAAGCAATACCCCCGCCGCCCCGGCATCCCCAAACAGGAACCGCTGTGAGATAGCTTTAAGCCATCAGTTGTCAGCTTTCAGGCCGTTTAGTATCGGATGGAAAATCACCCATCACGCTACCGCCACGCGTTGAACGCCGATGAATTCGCTGAAGGTTGGCTGTTCCACCTCCAGACACAGCGCGATGGCTTCCTTGATGCGCTCCATTAATTCATCGAGCGACTTCGCCTGGGTGTGGCAGCCCTTGAGGTTGGGGACCGTTCCGACGTAATAACCGTCCGGATCTTTTTCGACGATGACATTGAACTCGCGCATGGCTGGGGTTCCTCTGGAGGTATACACATTATACCGCACGGGCGGTGTGTGGCGCCCATTCGGATACAGATCGGTCATGAGACCGGTCTCGCGTGTATCATGTGCGGATGCCCGTTGACGTGGAACACATTCTCGGTCCCGCCGGCCCCATCGCGGCGCGACTCGGCGAACGCTTCGAGGAACGCCCGCAGCAGTTCGATATGGCCCGGGCCTGCGAGCGCGCGCTGCATCACGGCCGATCCCTGATCGTCGAGGCGGGGACGGGCGTGGGCAAATCCTTCGCTTACCTGGTCCCGGCGATCCGTCGCATCGTCGAGCACAACGAGCGCGTCGTCATCTCCACGCACACGATCTCCCTGCAGGAACAGCTCATCGAGAAGGACATTCCGCTGCTTAACGCGGTCATCGACGAGGAATTCAGTGCGGTGCTGGTCAAGGGGCGGGGCAATTACGTCTCGCTGCGCCGCCTGGCGATGACTTCGAGCCGACAGGGCTCGTTGTTCCACAACGAGCAGGAACTGCGCTCGCTCCACATGATCGAGGATTGGGCGCTGGAAACCGACGACGGCTCGCTCAGCACGCTGCCGGTGATTCAGCGGATGGGCGTGTGGGATCGCGTGCAGAGCGATTCGGGCAACTGCATGGGCCGCAAGTGCGCCACCTACAACAAGTGTTTCTACCAGGCGGCCCGGCGTCGCATGGAAAACGGCGATCTGCTCGTGGTCAACCACGCGCTGTTCTTCGCCGATCTGGTTCTGCGAGCCGGCGGGGCAGGGCTGTTGCCGCCGTACGATCACGTCATCCTTGATGAAGCCCACAACATCGAGGACGTCGCCGGCGAACACTTCGGCATCACCATCGCCAACACCGCCGTCGGCCACCTGCTCGGCATGCTCTATTCCACGCGCAGCCACAAGGGCTTTCTCACTTCGGTCAAACTGAAAGACCTGCGCGAACAGCCCGCGGTGGACAGGGCCGTCGAACAGATCATCGCCACGCAGAATACGTGCGATCGCTTCTTCGATGCGCTGGAGAAGTGGCAGGACCGGCACGGCCGATCCAACGGACGCGTCGACGAGCCGGGCATTGTCGAGAACACGCTGACCGATGCCCTGAAGGAATTGATCATCGCGCTGCGGATTCTCATCCCCAAGGTGAAAAGCGAAGCCGACCAGTACGAACTGAGCGGATACATTCAGCGGGCCGAGGTCTACGCCGCGGCGTTTGAGACCTGGTGCGCCCAGAAGATCGAACAAGCCGTCTACTGGATGCAGATCGGTCGGCGGTCGTATCGGAAGATAACGCTGGCCTGCGCGCCGATCGACGTGGGCCCGTTGCTGCACGATAAGTTATTCAACATGGAAAACAGCGACGGCCGACCGGTCGGCGTGGTCCTCACCAGCGCCACGCTCTCCACCGCCGGCCAACCGCAACCCGTGGAGCATCACCAATCGCCCGAGCCCCCCGAGGAACGCAAGCACGATCCCTTCGCGCATCTGATGACGCGTCTGGGCTGCGACGATGCCGACACCCTGCAACTCGGCTCGCCGTTCGATTACAGCAGCGCGGTGCAGTTGATCCTCGATGCCGATCTGCCCGACCCGGCCGACAAACGTTTCGCCGAAGCGCTGGGGCCTTGCGTTCTGGAACACGTGAACCGGACGCGCGGCGGGGCATTCGTCTTGTTCACCAGCTACCAGTTGCTGGATCGTGTGGCCGCGTGGATCACGCCGCGACTCGCCGACCTCGGCCATACCGTGCTGGCGCAGGGACGCGACGGGCCGCGCACCATGTTGCTGCGACGCTTTCGTGACGATGGTTCGGCCGTGTTGCTGGGAACCGACAGTTTCTGGCAGGGCGTGGACGTGCCGGGTGAACACCTGCGCAACGTCATCATCACCAAGCTGCCCTTCGCCGTACCCGATCGGCCGCTGGTCGAAGCGCGGATCGAACGCATCCGCGAGCGCGGCGGCAATCCCTTCGCCGAGTACCAGCTGCCCGAAGCGATCATCAAACTCAAGCAGGGCTTCGGCCGGCTGATCCGCTCTCGCAGCGACCGTGGCCGGGTGGTCATCCTCGACCGCCGCATCCGCACCAAGCCCTACGGCCGACTGTTCATCCGCGCGTTGCCGGAGATGCCCGTGGTCCGAAGCGGCGGCGATGAGTTTTGTTAAGCACCGCTTGTTGGGCGCCATACTTTGGCGGCAGCGTCTTCGACGCCGCAAAGTGTGCTATGGCCCCCGTCTCCAATGGCGCAGCACGCTTTGCCCTCCGGCTACGCCTCCGGGTCAAAACGTGGCGCCCCTCATTTTTGTCAATCGACTCGCTCATCGTGTATCCTACCGGGCTCGATACCGCCACCCACCGTGTGAACACGAGGTTAATACCATGCTCAGCAAGGTTTTCAAGGCCTACGACATCCGCAGCACCTACCCCGATCCGCTCAACGAAGACATCACCCGGCGCATCGGCATCGCCACGGCCCAGTACCTGAAAAACCAGGTGACCGGCCGCGATGCCTCCGATCCGATGATGAACCATATCGTCGTCGGGCGCGACATGCGCACCAGCAGCCCGTCGCTCTCGGCGGCGCTGATCGAGGGCATCCGCATGGCCGGGGTCAATGTCATCGATGTCGGCCTGTGCGACACCTCGTTCATCTACTTCGCGGTCAATCACCTGGGCTGTTGCGGGGGCGTGATGAACACCGCCAGCCACAACCCGCCGCATTACAACGGCTTCAAAATCTCCGGTCTCCAGGCCAAGCCCGTCGGTAAAGACACCGGCCTGGTCGACATCCAACGCATCGCCGCCACGGTCAACCCCGATGCGATGGAGCCGACGGGACAGTGTGACCAGCGCGATCTCTGGGCCGACTACCGACGACACGTCCGCCGGTTCCTCGATCTCAAACGCCCGCTCAAGGTGGTGATCGATGCGTCGAACGGCATGGCCGGTCTCAGTGTCCCCAGGGTGTTCGATGGCGCAGGCAATCTCGAAGTCATTCCCGTCAACTTTGAGGTCGGCGGCATCAACGGCAAATTCGCCCACGACCCCAACCCCCTCATCGCTGAGAACATGCGCCAGACGCAGGAAGGCGTGAAAGAACACGGAGCCGACTTCGGCGTCTGCTTCGATGGCGATGCCGATCGTTGCATGGTCGTCGATGAAACCGGCGCCATCGTCGGCTGCGATCATCTCGGCGCGCTCCTGGCCGACTACTTCCTCGCTCGCCATCCCGGTTCAGCCATCGCCTTCGACCTGCGCTCGACCAAGGCGCTGGCGGAGGTCATCGAAGCCGCCGGAGGAACGCCCTGCCGCAGCAAGGTCGGCCACGTCTTCATGAAAAAGGTCATGAAAGACAACGACGGCGTCTTCGGCGCCGAACTGTCCGGACACATGTACTTCCGTGATAACTGGTACACCGACAGCGGCCTGATCACCTTCGCCGCGGTGGCCGCCATTCTCAGTGAAAACGAGACGCCGATGAGCCGGTTGCTCACCCCGTACCGCAAGTACCCTCAATCCGGCGAGATCAATTTTGAAGTTGAAGACAAGGACGGCATGATCGCCGAGATTCGTTCCGCCTACGCCGACGGCGCGAAGATGGACGACCTGGACGGCATCACCGTCGACGCCTTCGCCAATGCCGG
The DNA here is from genome assembly GCA_028282685.1 of Phycisphaeraceae bacterium. Classification (GTDB taxonomy): domain Bacteria; phylum Planctomycetota; class Phycisphaerae; order Phycisphaerales; family Zrk34; genus JANQHK01. The sequence goes on along the minus strand of JANQHK010000012.1, from coordinate 7,078 downwards.
CTGGTGGGCCAACATCCGCAAGTCCAACACCGAACCTCTGCTTCGGCTGAACCTCGAAGCCCGCGATTCCGCCACGCTCGACAAGATGATTGGTGAATTGAAGGCCCGTCTCGGCGAACCCGTCGCCGGGCATTGATCACTGGCGCGTCGCGTCCACGGCTTTGTGTAAGCCGGCCAACATCGTTGACCAGTTGTTCTTGCCCATGTTGGATACGAATTGCTCCTGCGCCTTCTCCCACAACGGAATCGCCTTGGCCACGGTCTGGCGCCCCTTGGCGGTGAGGGCGAGTCGATGACGTTTCTGACCGGCCGTGTTCTGAACGCGCACAAGTCCCTGGCTCTCCAGCGGCTTGATGTTGCGCGATAAGGTGGAGCGGTCCAGCACCAACTCGCGCGACAACACCCCGGGCGTCACCGGCTCATGCAGATAAATCGCCACCAGGATCACGAACTGCGTCGAGCGCAGACCGACCGGTTGGAGCATCTCATCGTAAAGCTGCGTTACGGCGCGCGAGGCCTTGCGGAAATGGAAACAGGCACAGACTTCGGCCGCCTCGGCGCATTTGTCACGGTCGGGTTGATGGGTTGTACGAGCCATGCCCATCATTGTAATCAAAACCGGTTTGCCGCGAGTGCGCGTTTTCGACCTGAAATGAAAGAAAACCGGCCGTCGCCGATCAAAGCGACAACCGGTGAGGGAGAAGGTATTCACCGCCCGGCATCTCCGCGGGCGGTTTCGGTCAGGGGCTGCGGCGGCGTCGCCATCCCAGCAGTCCCATCGCCAGCAATCCCAGCATCGCCGGTTCGGGTACCGCGGTAAAGCTCAGGTCATCCACGGAACTCATCCTGCTGCTCGATTGGTTCTCAAACGTGATGCGATCGACGCTCCCGGTAAACTTGACCAGCGCGAACGGGTCGCCCGAAGCGTGCGTCGAGGAATCGATCTCGTTGTCATCGTCATCGAATGCGGTGATCACGAGGCCGCCTCCGGCGCCGCTGTCCTGAATGGCCCAGAAGCTCACCTCGGCCGCGTTGGTCTCGAATGTGATCGTGCCGGTTCCGCCCGCTTCGATCATCCAGGCGCGAATCCCCGAATGGTACAGGGCCCCGATCCCGACGACCCCCGCGAAGGCATCTCCACCGAGTGTGGCGGACTTCGGCGTTGTGCCCAACGTGATATCATCTCCAGGCGTGGTGTTTGGGATGAATCCCTCGAAATCTTCCGATACGTCTTGTGCCGTCGCGGGGACCGCGGCCAGTGCCAAAAAGCCGATGCAAGTCCATGCGACAGCGCTTCGCTTTCTACTTCCCATGTGTCTCTCCTGTATACGAAAATGGGCGGTGCGCAACCGCTGACATCACGGTTGCCGATGCCGCCGGTTCCTCTTGTTCTCACCAGCCGCCCTTGGAGCCGCATATAATAAATGTGCATTCATTGTATATGCAATATTCCGGGGCGGCAATAAAATTTTGTCGGCAAGGCCCGGCGGTCACCCTCCCCGACGTGTAAACATCATGCGGCAGGGGACTTGGCCGAAATCGTCCGCCCGGTTAATTTACGATTTACGTTTTGTCCCTCTCAGGAGTCCGTCATGGAATACCTGCTCGGCATCGACATCGGCACCTCCGGCACCAAGGCGCTGATCTGCGACCACAAAGGCCGCGTTCGCGCCACCGCCACCGCCGAACACGATATCTCCACCCCCCACCCCGGCTGGTCGGAGCAGGATCCGCTGCAGTGGTGGGACGCCACTGTCGCCGCCACCGTCAAGGTCTGCAAGAAGGCCAGGATCAAGGGAAGCAGGATCACCGGCATCGGCCTCAGCGGCCAGATGCACGGCTCGGTCTTCCTTGGCGACGACGGTCCGGAATCCGCCACGCCCCTGCGCCCTGCGCTGCTCTGGAACGACCAGCGCACCGCCGAGCAGTGCCGTCAGATCGAACGCAAAGCCGGCGGCCGGCGCAAGCTCATCGAGATGGTCGGCAATCCCGCACTCACCGGCTTCACCGCGCCGAAGATTCTCTGGGTCCGCCAGAACGAGCCGGAAATCTACGAGCGGACCCGCCACATTCTGCTGCCCAAGGATTACATCCGCTTCCGCATGACCGGCGAATACGCCACGGAAGTCGGCGACGCCTCCGGGACCCTTCTGCTCAATGTCAAACGACGCCAGTGGAACAACCAACTGCTCGGCAAACTCGACATCGATCGCAAACTTCTGCCGCAATGCTTTGAATCGCACGTCGTCAGCGGCCAACTCACGCGCGAAGCGGCCAAACGGCTCGGCCTGAAACCCGGCACGCCCGTCGTCGGCGGCAGCGGGGACCAACCCGCCGGGGCCGTGGGCAACGGCATCGTTCGCGCCGGCATCGTCAGCGCCACGATGGGCACCAGCGGCGTCGTCTTCGCCCATGCCGACAAACCGACCTACGACCCGCGCGGCCGCGTGCATACCATGTGCCACGCCGTCGAAGGCAAATGGTGCGTGTTCGGCTGCATGCTCTCCGCGGGCGGTTCGTTCCAGTGGTTCCGCAACATGCTCGGCAAGGCCGAAGTCAAGAAAGCGAAGAAGAAGCAGGTCGATCCTTATGAACTGCTCGTCGCCGAGGCCGAACAGGCCGATCCCGGCTGCGAGGGCTTGCAGTTCCTGCCGTACCTGACCGGCGAGCGCTGTCCGTATGCCGACCCGCTGGCGCGCGGCGGATGGATCGGGTTGAGCGCACGACACACCCGCAACGACATGATCCGATCCCTGCTCGAAGGCGTCACGTTCGGCATGAACGACGCCCTGCAGATCATCGAGAAAATGGGCGTCGGGATCGATTCGGTGCGGTTGTCCGGCGGCGGGGCGCGCAGCGATTTCTGGCGCCGGCTCCAGGCCGACATCTACAACAAACCCGCCGTCACGATCAATTCCACCGAGGGCGGAGCGTACGGCGTGGCGATTCTCGCCGGCGTCGGCACCGGCGTCTGGAATGATGTCCCCCAGGCCTGCGATGCCGTCATCGAAGAAACTGAGCGGCTCGAACCCGATGCGAAGATGGCCCGCTACTACAAACGCGCCCATCGCCAGTACCGCAAGCTCTACCCCGCCCTGAAGGATCAATTCCAGACGATGGCGAAGCTGTAGGACCGGGTGAGCAAAATATTTGACGCCGAACGGCCGATGTTCTAATCTGAATGGTCTGCGGGCGATTAGCTCAGTTGGCTAGAGCGCATGGTCGACATCCATGAGGTCACAGGTTCAAGTCCTGTATCGCCCATTCCCGTCTTGAAGCCCCATTCCTGTTATATCGCTTCGCCGCCCTCGAAGGTCATGTGCACCTGTTCGTAGCGCTGGATCGCCCGCAGCACAGACTGGGCGTGGGGGTGGGTGATGCGGTAATAGACCTCCCGGCCTTCGCGGCGGCGGTCAAGAATGCCCTGCGCTCGCATGCGGTTCAGGTGCGTCGAGACTTGGTTCTGGGGCAGTTTGAGCCGATCGGCGAGCTGGTTGACCGTCAGCTCGTGGTGGCTGAGTAACTCGATCAGTTTCAGGCGCACCGGGTGCGACAGGGCCTTGAGCACCTCGGCGGCCTGTTCGAAAGCCCGCATGGGCAACCCGCGCCGTGTGGCCTTTTTCGGCTCCATAATACACCATCATATCACGATACGATGATATATCAAATATCCGTAAACAATTAAAAATGATTGTGTTATCGTATATCTGATGTGGGTTATGAGTCCTTGTTGTTGGTCCGATGGGTCATACAATGAGGGGCATGTATCGCGTGGAGTGATCCGATGTCGAGCGTTGATGCGAGCACCATGGACGTGGACCGGGCCGAACAGCACGAGCAGGAACTGGAGGCCGAGGCCCGGCGGCTGGACGAAGCGGCGCCGCAGGACATTCTGCGCTGGGCGGTCGAGCGCTATCGGCCGGGCATTGCGCTGGCGTGCAGCTTTGGCATGCAGTCCGTCGTTTTGATCGACATGCTCCACAAGCTCGATCTGCTCGGCGACGTGGAGGTGTTCTACCTCGACACCGGCGTGCTCTTCGACGAAACCCACCAGACGCGCTTCCGCATTCAGCAACGGTACGGTTTCGACGCCGAGCGCGTTGAACCGGAACTGACCTGGACCGGTCAGCAGAACCAGTACGAAGGACATCTTTATGAGCGCGGTCCGGAGGGGATCAACGCGTGTTGCCGCATCCGCAAGGTCGAGCCGATGCGACGTTACCTGAAGGGGCGCTCGGCCTGGATCACCGGCATGCGCCGCCGCCATGCCCAGACGCGCGCGCAGCTTCCGGTGGCGCTGTGGGACCGGGCGAACGGGTTGGCGAAGGTCAATCCCGTCGCCGCGTTCGACACCGAAACGTTGTGGGGTTATATCAAGGCCAACGATGTGCCCTACAATCCCCTGTACGATCAGGGCTACAAGTCGATCGGCTGCAACACGCCGATCTGCACGCGCCCGGTCGCCGAGGGCGAAGACGAGCGGGCCGGTCGCTGGGCGGGGATGGGCAAGACCGAATGCGGCATCCATGTCGATGGCAAGTCCGTGCGATCGCTGGATAGTTCGCAACTGTAAAAGTTCATCTCCCCCGGTGGGGGAGAGGCCAGGTGAGGGGGCGGAATGCAACACCAATGAGATACCGACATGGCAGATAAAAAAGAATCGAAGGTCGAAACCGCCAAGCGGCAGTCGAATCAACTGCGCGGCACGATCGAGCAGACGCTGGTCTCCGATGCCGTCTGCTTCGATCACGATGACATTCAGGCGCTCAAGTTCCACGGCGTGTACCAGCAGGACGACCGCGACCGGCGAGCCGGCCGCGACAAACACTACATGTTCATGATCCGCACGAAGACGCCGGGCGGCCGCATGACCGCCGAGCAGTACTTGGCCATGGACGATCTGGCCCGCCGGTACACCTGGAACAATTCGCTGCGCATCACCACGCGTCAGGCCTTCCAGTTCCACGGCATCATCAAGAAGGAACTGCGTCAGACCATCAAGGAGATGAACGACGCGCTGGTTTCCACGCTGGCGGCCTGCGGCGACGTGGAGCGCAACGTCATGGCCAGCCCCGCGCCGATCGACAGTCCCGCCCACCGGCTGAATCGCCATCTGGCCGATGAGATCGCCGCCAAACTCGCGCCCGCCACCGGCGCTTATCATGAAATCTGGAGCGACGGCGAGAAACAGGTCCGCCACGAACAACCGACCGACAACGAAGAGCCGTTCTACGGCGAGGTCTACCTGCCGCGCAAGTTCAAGACCGGCGTCGCGCTGCCCGAGGACAACTCGGTCGACGTGTTCACGCAGGATTGCGGCTTGGTTCCGATTATCCGCGACGGACAGATCGCGCGTGTGAACGTGCTCGTCGGGGGTGGGCTGGGCATGACCCACCGCAAAGCCGACACCTTCGCCCGTCTCGGTTCGCCGCTGGGCAGTGTGGCGCCGGAGGATGCGGCCGATGCGGTGAAGATCGTCGTTTCGATTTTCCGCGATCACGGCAACCGGGCCGACCGCCGCCACGCGCGCCTGAAATACCTCATCGAAGAGTGGGGCATGGAGAAATTCAAAGCGGAGTTCGTCGATCGCGCCGAATTTGCGTTGAGCGAATGGATCGATCCGGGCCCGATGCAGTTGCGCGATTACCTTGGCCGAAACGAGCAGGGCGATGGGAAGTTTTTCTACGGCGTGTGGGTGGAGAACGGCCGCGTGATCGATACGCCCCAGGCCCGGCCGAAGACGGCCTTTCGCCGCATTGCCGCGGAGTTGAAGCCGACGGTGATTCTCACGCCGGGTCAGTCGATTCTGTTTGCCGATATGACTGCGGACCAGATTGAGCAGCTGCAAGCCATTCTGAAAGAACACAACGTGCGCGCGTTGGACACGATCAAAGGCGTGCGCCGTTACTCGATGGCCTGCCCGGCCCTGCCGACGTGCGGTCTGGCGTTGGCCGAATCGGAGCGCAGCTTTCCCTCCGTGGTGGACGAAATCGAGCGGGCCCTGGCGGACCTGGGTCTGGAGGACGAACCGATCACGCTGCGCATGACCGGCTGCCCCAACGGTTGCGCCCGGCCCTACACCGCGGACATCGCTTTCGTCGGCCGCAAGCCGGAAGTTTACGATGTGTACGTCGGCGGGCGTTTGGCCGGAGATCGCCTGGCCGTGCTTTATGCCGAGCAGGTCAAGCAAAGTGAGATCGTTGCAAAACTCAGCCCGCTGTTCAAATCATGGGCGGCCGACCGGCTGCCCGATGAAACGCTCGGTGATTTCTTCGATCGCCTCTACACCGACGGTCGCCCCCGCACCATTCTCACCGGCTCCAAGGAGGACCAGGCGTATCTGAAAGTCGTCGAGTCCTGAGACTTGATGCTTGAGTCCCAAGTCTTGGGTGGCGCGGTGAACTGCATTTGTGTCGTATCCGATATCAATACCGGTATCGACCGTGGTATCGGTACGCATGATGGTAATAATGCGGATACGGGAAGGGATCGTGCCGATTGTATTCGCTGACGATCTTGTGCCGTTGGAAATTGACGCTGCGCGAGGTGGGGCGATCGGCGAGGGAAAGCGAGACGCGCACGTTCAGGCCGTCGATCATGTCCGATGAGGGGCTGATCTTTTCCGGCAGGGCGAAGGTCAGGTCGACCGTGGCCGATTCGCTGGGGCCGACTTTGATCGGTGCGGGCGGATCGAGCGGGCCTTCCAGCCGATCCAGTGAGGGTGTCGGGCATATCGATCGAGATTTCGCCGGGCTGGGGATAGTAAACGTAGTTATCGACGTACATGCCGCAGCCGGTCAGCGACATCAGGCCGGCCGCGACGACGGTAAGAGCGAACCGCTGCATGGGATGGCTCCACTGGGGTTCAACGGATGTTTCCAACCGCATGGTTTATCTTAGCGCCGCGTACGGAGGGGATCAACGGCATTTCAGAGCGGCGATTCGTGAACGCCCGCTAAACAAAAAACGTTCCGGACCTTCGTCGCGGTGCGACTCAGGTCCGGCTTGGACGTGCCGCGTGGGACGCATATGACGCAGCGAGTGATCGCGCTGCATCGTATCATTAACGTGATGCGCA
>JANQHK010000126.1 GCA_028282685.1 Phycisphaeraceae bacterium | reverse complement strand
GAGGAACGACGCCAGCGCGGCCACCAGCTTGTTTTCCGTGATGTACCCCTGCTCCACGAGCACCTTGCCCAGCAGGGTTTCGCAGCTGTGCGCTTCCTGGTAGGCCAGCGCTTCGTCGAGCTGTTTTTTGGTGATCAGGCCCTTGCTGCAGAGCAATTCACCGATACGCAGGCGACGACCCGGCGCGGTGGGCGTCGTCTCGGTCTGCGTCGGGCTATCGGACATCGATACGGACATACGAAGGTTTCCATCACACGGCGCCCCGGACCCCCCCGAACGCCGATACGGTTTTCACGTTTTGGACTTCTCGGCCATCTCGATCAGTACGCGGATGCCCCGCTTGCTCACGATCACCTGTCCCGCGCCGACATGCTCGATAACGAATCCCTCGACGGCATCGCCGGCCCGCAGCACGCCGCCGTTGATCAGCGCGCGGTTCGGTGCGCCCTGAAGCGTGCCCTGAAGGTTGAGTCGCTTGGAGGCCTCCTGCGAGATTGTCGTTTGCAGTTGCTCGGAGGAGCGTGCGGCGATATCCGGACGCGGAGGCGCGGGGAGTGTGGGGCTGCCGGTTTTTGCCGGGAACAGTTCCTCGCTGTAGAACGGATCGCGCCCCAGCGTGCGGGGCCAATCCACCGTCACTTCTTCCAGCACGATGGACGGCGGGGCCGCGCCGGACGGATCGGCCGGGCCGGTCGGGTTCGTGCTGCCGGCCCGCGCTTCGGCGGGGGCATTCTCGCCAAGGACCTTGATCATGAGCACCAGCAAAACGAGCGTCAGGATGCCGAGCATGGCCGCCTTGAACGCCTGCTTCTTCCGAGACGGTTTGGCGTCTGGGTTTTTCATGGTCCGCTCACCTCCGCGGTCTTCGAGAACACGGACAGGTCCATCGCGATATGAAGCGGATTGGGCTCGTCGAGTTTCTCGCGCGTCACTTCCAGCTTCTGGAAATGCACCATCCGGTCCATGGCTTCGGTGGCGGAAAGGATGCGATGGAACGCTTCGAACGTCCCGTCAAACCGGATCGAGATCGGGATGCGGCCGAACACATCGCCCCGCTCCACCTCGGCCGTCCCGGACTGACGGTTGGTGGCGCCCACGCTCTCGAGTTCCGCACCGAATTCTTCGAGCAGTTGGCCGAGGTTGATTTCGCCCGGCACGGCCGCGCGGTAGCGCTGCAGTTGCTGCTCGAGCTGGGCGACTTCCTGCTGCTCGTGCCGGCAGACGGCGCACAGGGTGTCCAGTTGCGCCCACTCTTGCTCGGCGGCTACGAGTTTCGTTTTTCGGTTCTGAACGGCCCGATTGTGCAGGTGCGCACCGATCGAGATCAAAGCCACCGCGCCCAAGCCGAGACACAGAATCAAAACACGCATCAGGCGATCATTGCACATTGTCACCTCCCTGCGCCTGCGCGATGAGGAATCGTCGTTCCATGGGAATCTGGGCCGTGATGACAAACTGCTGTAGCGACCGGCCGTCGCTTTCGATCTGCCGACTGCTGACCAGCTTGACGGCTTCAAACACCGGTTGTTCGGACAGCAGGCGAACGAAGCCGGCCACGGCAATATCGCTGGTCGCCGCGCCGCTCAACTTCAATTCCAACGGAGGCCGCGGCGCCGGGGAGGAAGCCGACGTTTTGCGTTTGCGCGATTTGGAAGCGGTGGACGTTGTCAACGCCGGGGGCTCGGTCTTCAGCGTGATCCGATCCAGCGCCAGCGACGGGGGCAGGGTCTGACTGATCAGACAGACGACCGACGAAGGCGGCAGCGGAAGTCGCAGCCGTTCGTACCGAGCCAATTCATCGCGAATCTGCCGGTTGCGTTTCTTCAGTGCGGCCAGCTCGTTGCGCTGCTGACGAACCTGCTGCACCTGCGTCTGCAGACTCTGCCAGCGCCGATCGAGTTGGCGCGTTTGCACGAAAGCGATGCCGGCCCACGTCACACCCAGGATCAGGCAGACGATACCCGCCGTGGCGCCGCCTCGAATCAGCTTCCGCCGACGACGCGCCTCGTGGATGTGCTTCGGAAGCAAATTCATCTGCTTCATGCTGTTTCTCGCTGGGCGGGACGGTGAATGTCGTACAGCGACAGGCCGCAGGCAATCGCCCAGACACCGGGGGCATGCGGACCATCGGGGGGGTTGGTGTCGGTCGGCCAGCCCGAGCCGGGCAAGTGGCTCACGGCCCGGTAGGTCGCGCCCGTTTCGCCATCAAGAACGCGCAGGAGGCCCGGCCAACTGCACAGACTGCCGACGACCAAGGCCTCGGCCAACACCGTGGTGCGCCGGGCTTTGCCGTAGTGGTACGAGCACATGTGCGCTTCACGTGCAATGTCGTTCCCGAATTGATGGACGGCGTTGGCGGCGATGCGCTCGGCTTCGGCGCGGTCAACATCGGGCAGCGGCCAGTCGGCCGACTGATCCGGCGCGCCGTTCGCCAACGTCTGCACGATCGTCCGGGCCTGGGCATGGGAAACGGACAGTTGCTGTTGAAGCTGGCGGACCAGGCCGCCCGCGTTGTTTTTCAACACACGCACAAAGCGCGGTACTGAATCGCTGACAATCAGCAGGTCGGCCTTTTCGTCGGTCAGATGAATCAGCAGACGGGCCGCTTCGTCGCACGTTTGATTTTCCGCCGCAGCGAAAGTCCCGCGCACCGCGGCGCAGATCGGCACGTCCATGGCGACGGGCATCAGCCCCGCCCGTTCGACCAGGTCCACCTGCGCACTGAGCGTGGCGGTGGAGCAGCCGACCGCAAGCACCTCCTGCCTGGCGTTGCCGCCCGCACTGTCGCCCAGCGGAAGGAAATCGGTTTCCAGACTGTCCGGTTCGGTGTTCAGTTCCATCGCCAGTCGAATGGCCACGGCGGACTGCATCTCGTCATCCGGCAGACGCGCCATCTCGAATCCCAGGTAATTGGTGTCCTGTTCGGGGCAAAGCGCCACGGCCTGGCGGCCCTGGAAGTTCGCCGCCCCCAACGCCTGACGCAGGGCCTCGACCGTCGCCGAGGCATACGCCGAACCGGTCAGATCATCGGACGAGTCGATCCGGCGCATCGCACAGATCACGCTCGCATCGCGGTCGCCAAGTCGCTGGCAGAGCCGGACATAGCCCGATGCGATGTGGCAGCCGATCGGCGGGGTGTGCGTTTTGTTAATCTTTTTCACCATCAGCGACTCTATCCTCCACAGCCGCACAACCGCGCGCGACGATGAACCTTCCGCAGAGTGCGAGATACCCATTTATCATCGACGGTCGCCGGGACCGACTTAACCCCGCCCCGCACCGTCAACCGCCCCATTCGCAATCCGCACATCCGCCGTTCATCGGGCTCAATACGAACGGTCAATCGGTCGATGATGGACAATACGCGCTGGCCGACGCGGCCGCTGCGCGTGGTGTTTATCGGGCCTCAGGATGAAGATACTCCCGCAGCTCTTGCCGGAGCTCAGGCAACCATGTTCAATTCATTCCGGGCACCGTCCGACCGATTGGCAGGCGCGGTTTTGCCGGAAGGCAGCAGCGGCGATTTATTCATTGCCCGCCAGCCGATCTTCGACCGGGCGGGCGATGTCTATGGCTACGAGTTGCTCTTCCGTTCCTCGCGGGAAAACCACTGCGACATGGAAGAGGGCAACACGGCCAGCTCGCACACCATCAACGTCGCCCTGCATACGATCGGGTTGGATGCGTTGGTCGGGAAGAAGAAACTGTTCGTCAACCTGACGCGCCAGTTGTTGCTGGACGAGGTGTACACGATCCTGCCGTCGGAGCAGACGGTGATCGAAGTTCTGGAGCTCGTCACGCCCGATCCGGATCTGATGGCGGCGTGTCGCAAGCTGCGCGCCGCCGGTTACGAACTGGCGCTGGACGACTACGTGCCCGATGACGTGCGCAGACCGATGATCGAACTTGCCAACGTCTTGAAGTTCGATTTCGCTGAAGTCACTCCGAGCGCGCGCAAAGACTGGGTCGAGCAACTGCCCCCGGACAGGCCCGCGCTCCTGGCGGAAAAGGTGGAGACGCGCACCCAGGCCGAGCAGGCCCTGGCGCAGGGTTTCGATTATCTGCAGGGCTACTTCTACTGCACGCCGCAGGTCGTCAGCGGCCGGCCTCTCACGGGCAACCAGGCGCTGATGGTCAACTTCCTTCAGGAATTGTCCCGGCCGCAACTGGATTACGACCGTCTGGAGGAATTGACCAAGCAGGACGTGGCCCTGTCCCACAACCTGCTGCGCTACCTGAACTCGGCGGCGATCGGCCTGCCGCATCGCATCACCTCACTCAAGCAGGCGATGGCGCTGATCGGCGAACGGGGCTTGCGCAAGTGGGGCTGGCTCATGGCCGTGACCACGATCTGCGAAGACAAGCCGCGCGAGCCGCTGTCGACCAGTCTCAGCCGCGCCCGGTTCGGCGAGCTCATGGTCGAGCGCGAAAACCTGCCCGAGCATCAGCTCGACATGTTCCTGATCGGCATGTTTTCCTGCATCGACGCCATGCTGCAGCGACCGCTGCACGAAATCCTTCATGAATTGCCCGCCATGGAACAAATCCAGGCGGTGTTGTGCAACGAACCGAACGCCAACCGGCAGTTGCGGCGCATTTACCAGTTGACCCTGGCCTGCGAGCGCGGGGACTGGGGCGAGGTGACGGCGTTGTCCTCCGGACTGCACCAGAGCCAGAGCGAATTGGCCGTCAACTATTACCAGGCGCTGAGCTGGGCCAATGCGATCCTGAACCAAGTCGTCAGCGTCTGAGTTTCTCATTAATTTCGAACCGATCCGGGGTGACAGCCGGGCGACAAGTATCAAATAGTCGAAAATGGGTGGGATTAGTGATCTAGCGGCGTGCAAACAGTCGCTTTAGAAGTCCATAACGAAACGATCCAATAGACCACGCTATTATCCAAATTAGCGCGGAAATACCTAGTGCCCACCACGTTAACCTAGTGGGCTGAATTAGAAGCTTCAGAACAATAAACAAAAAGGAACCTTCTGCCCACCTTATAATGCGCTGTCTAATGGCTTCGCGATTTTGCTTTCTCTGCGCCCATGGCAATCTGGGGTGGCGGAAAAACTCTCGTTCAAACTGTTCACACAGCACATGAACTTGCTGCCACAATTCAAAAGACGGGACCATTTCATCTGTGTCTGTTTTCCCTTCTAGCCTACGGGCCTCAGTGGCCTTTGTCTGAATTTCACCAAATAACGCAATCATGTCTCGATCATAATCCCCGTGATTAATGATACTGGTATCGATACGGAGAAGTTTATGATACTGTCTGCTTACCTCTCGGACTCTTATCTTGAAAACATCTAGGCAGCATCTTTTGAGGTGACTATAGGCTTTATTCACAGATTTCTGCTCGGCTTCTCCATATACCCAATGGCGCGAAATATGGTCAAGGGCAGCGTTTAACTCAAACAACAACTCCTGAGGTAAACTGCCTTCTATTTGCACGGAGCTGTAGAGAGCTTTCACATACTCGTGATAAAATTTAAACAGCTCCCCGAAATTGGCGGGAGGTCCGCCATCCCATTTCATTTGTAAAGAGCCTCATCTAACTGACGTTCGATTTGTTTCCGAGATATTACATCATTGCGCATGACGTTGCCTCTTCCGATAAACGGAAAGAGCGTAGGAAAACTCAAGCTCCTGCCCAATCGCTTTTCAACCTGAATGCGCAGCTGCGCTAGCGGGGTGTTGCGTAAATAGTCAATCGATTCACCTGTCTTGCGTTCGATCGATCGCTCAAATTCAGTTGTAGCTGGCATAAGCAAGCCTGATCCTTCCTTCAGCACCCATGGTCCCTTTTCGATCTCAAACAAATCGCTGCATTTTTGCGAAGTGGCTGGGTACCGTCAAGCTGGCGGGCGCAGCTAAAACTGGTGCCCGCTCGCCAGCGGCCACCAAGCGCAAATGTAACTAGTTTCGACCTACCAAGAAGAAGCACCATATATTGTATTCGGTCCGCCAGGTGCCACAAGTTAATTTATAAGAAATTTTGTCTGGCTATTGCAACAAGTACAGTAATTCCATGGGGATGGAAATCTCAATAATGGCAGTCGTGATTGATGAGATGCCCAGGACGAAAAACGGACGGAAAACGAAGTGAGTCCAATGAATCGACGAGAGGCTCGGCAAAGATGACAGCCAATAGAGGGTAGCCCGCCGCAGCGCTTAATCCTGCTGCAGCGCGTGGATGTCTTTCTCGGATTCGTAGACGTGATAGCAGGCCTTGCCCTCGCGCTTGGCCTGGTACATGGCGCGGTCGGCGTCGATCAGCAGCTGGTCGCTGTCGGTCACCCGGCCTTCCGGCATCAACGCAATCCCGATGCTCAGCGTCGGCGGATGCGACAACCGGGCGATCTGTTCAATCTCGGTAAGACGGCGGGCCAATTCCTGCTGGAGCCGATCGGCGACCTCGCAGGCATGGTCGATGTCGCTGTTGATCAGCAGGATCACGAACTCGTCGCCCCCCAGTCGCCCCACCAGGTCCCGCTGGCGGCAGGTGCTGCGCAACACCTCGGCGGTAAGCGTCAGCACGCAATCGCCCACGCTGTGACCCAGCCGATCGTTGACCTGCTTGAATCCATCGAGATCGATCAGCAGGCAGACCACGTCTTCGCCGGTCTGCCGCCGCTCCCGCAGTTCGTTGTCCATGGCGCGGTAGAGCGTACGGCGGTTGGCCAGGCCCGTCAGCGGATCGGTCGAGGCCAGCGTTTCCAGTTGTCCGGCCAGTTCACGCAATTCGTGCGTGCGGTCGCGGACGCGCTCTTCCAAATCGTTGTTGGCGTCGCTCAGGTTCTGGTGCGCCTGGCGCAATCGGATGGCCATCGTGTTGAAGGCCACCGCCATGTAGCCCAGCTCGCCGATGCCCACGTTGACCGGCTCGGGCCGACCGCCCCGGGCGACATGCTGAATCGCGGCCAGCAAGTCATCCAGCCCTCCCGCCCAACGCCGAATACGGGACGTCATCAGCGGCACGTACAGCACCAGCATCGGCAGGATCGCCAGACAGATCGCCGAAACACCCAGCAGCACCACCCCTTGGACCGGCCAGGCGCGCAGGCCGATCACGATTTGCCTGGAGGACGACGAGCCAAAGGGAGAATCGATTTTGGCCCGATGCACCAGGAGGGACGTCATCAACGTCCGGTAGGCCCCCTCGAACGTGCCGCCTGGCGACGGGGACCGGGTCGGATGAAACTTTGCCCAGGATTGCTCATCCCAGATCTGCCAGGTCTGAAGACCGGCGCGCTCGTCCACCACCGCGATGAAGGCCAGCTCACCACGATCAACGGCTTTTTTCAGCTCCGGATCGGTCGGCTGCCGCAGGGACCGCGCCGGCATGTGCGCCAGGTATTCCGCGGCATGCGACGCCAGTGCCCGGCCGCGATAGCCCGTCCAGAGCATCACTGCCGTGAAGAGAATCAGGCAGGTAAAAAGGAACTGCAAGCCCAGTCCGATCCCCAGTATGCGCGACAGGCGTCGGCCCACCTTTCGCTGGGGACTGAACTCCACCGCCACCATATCTCGGGTATCGAATACAACACTGTCAGGCCGCATCGGTGCTTCCTGGGGTGGAACAGAAGGGTGGCACGGCGCATATCGCCGCGCCACTGCGTATGATTCTTTGTGTTTCGTCGGCCAGATCGGACCCAAAATTGATGATTTGGTCCGTCAATTCCATTCCAAACACCACGGACAGGGAACTTTTGACCAAAGCGGACGATCCCGCTGGTCGAATAAGGAAAGGTGACTAACCGCTGCAACAAGGACCGATATTCCGCAGGCGCCATGGAAAACGGCGTCGGCGATCCTCGTCGCCGCGCCGGGCGGCGCGGTTTCAGCGTGATCGAAGTGCTCATCGTGCTCGTGGTGTTGGCGATCTCCGCGGTGCTGGTCGTGCCCCTGTTCCGGGACGAGGAGGTCATGGGACTGCGCGGAGCGGCGCGACTGCTCCTGGCCGACCTCGAATACGCGCGCATCCGCTCCATGGCGCACAGCGATGATCCGAGCGTGGTGCGGGTCGACAGCGCATCGAACCGTTACTACATCGCCGCCGCCAGCGATGCCGATACGCCGATCGCCAATGCCGTCGGAGGCCAATCGTACGACACCACGCTGGGCGTGGGACGGGCGCAGATGGCCCGGCGCGTGTCGATTCAGTCGTACGATTTCGGCGGCGACGATCAGTTGGGCTTCGGGATGTACGGTGAACTGGACCAGATCGGCGATGCCACAATCGTCCTGGCCGCGGACGGACATACCGTGACCATCCAAATCGATGCGGCCACCGGCGAAGTCACCGCCGGCGACGTGCAGTAATCCGCCGCCTCTTTCCCCGCATCCCAACGTCCGCCATGCGCCAGGGGGCAGGGGCCCGGGGGCCGGGCAGGCCCTGACCCGAAAAATCAGTTCGCCTTGCCGTAGTCGCCCTTGTTGGCTTGCAGTTCGGCGTCGAACTGCTTCGCCATTTCGGTCAGTCGCTTGACGACGTCCGGGCGCTGCTCGGCGAGGTCGTTCGATTCGCCGATGTCGGCCGACAGATCGTACAACGCCATGGGCAGGTCTTTGTTCTTCCACTTGCGCGGCAGGAGGAGTTTCCACTTGCCGCTGCGGACCGCGGCCAAGCCCTCTTTCTTGTAATAACAGTAAAGCCCGTGCGGCGTCTTCGCGCCCGGTTCGTCCAGGATCAACGGGCGGATGTCGCGCCCGTCGAGAATGCGCTCGGTCGGCAGGGGCGCCCCGGCCAGGTGCGCAAACGTCGGCAGCAGGTCGATCGTCCCGGCGATTTCACTGCAAACCGTTCCCGCGGGGATGCGACCGGGCCAACGCATGACGCAAGGCACGCGGTAGCCGCCTTCGTACACGCCGAACTTGGCGCCGCGCAGCGGGTCGGCCCAGCCGCCGCGCACGTGACCGTTTTTGTCCGGTCTCAGTTTCCACGGGCCGTTGTCCGAGGTGTAGATCACCAGCGTATTCTCATCCAGACCCAGCGCCTTCAGCTTGGCCAGGATCCGCCCGACCGACCAGTCGATTTCTTCAAGCACGTCGCCGTAGGGACCGATCGCGCTGTGGCCGGTGAACTGTTCCGAGGCAAAGAGCGGAATGTGCGGCATGGTGTGCGGCAGATACAGGAAGAACGGCCGGTCCTTGTTCTTCTCGATAAAGGCGATCGCCTCTTCGGTGTAACGCCGGGTCAGCGTGGACTGGTCGGCCGGGTACTCGATGATCTTCTCGTTGCGCATCAGCGGGACCCAGTGGTGGGTCACTTTGTCGTGGCGCATCTTTTCGAGCGTCATGCCCTGGCGGAAATGGCAATCGTCGGCGACGGCGGCCTGGCGATCCACGCGCATGTCGTTCGAGTAGGGGACGCCGAAGTAGGAATCGAAACCCTGGCGCGTCGGCAGGAAGACGGGCTTGTGCCCCAAGTGCCATTTGCCGATGCAGGCCGTAGCGTAACCCCGCTGCCTGAGCACCTCGGCGATGGTGACGCGCGCCGGGTTGAGCCCGATCACATCGCTTTCGTACAGCACGCGCGTCACGCCGGCGCGCGGCGGGTAGCAACCGGTCAACAAGGCGGCGCGGCTCGGTGAGCAGACCGATTCAGCAACATAAAAATCCGTGAACTTGCGCCCCTGCTGCGCCATCCGGTCGATGTTCGGCGTCTTGATCTTCGGCGAGCCGAAGCAGCCCAGGTCCTGGTAGCCCTGGTCGTCGGTGAAGATGAGGATGAAGTTGGGCTTGCCCGCGGCGGAATCGAAGGGCTTTTCATCGGCGGGGCGGGGCGGGGACCCGGCACAACCGGCCAGAACACACAGTACGAGCAAGGCATAACGCATGAGGTTCTCCTTGGGATGGCTGCGACGTAAAACAGACGCCGCACGGCGGTCCATTCTGACTCACCCGGTCCGACTTGTAAAAACCCGTCGCGGAGAAACCGCTCGATCGCCAGGTCCGGGTTCTCCCCGAACCATATCCACCGACAAAAAATCCACAAAACCAGACACGATGACAGAACGGGCCGGCCCATGGCGTCTTCGATGGGAGAACAAGGTTTCACCCCGCCGGCCGGTTACGCTTGCGGCCACGACGAAGAGCGATTGGAACCCCGGGAACCCCGGAAACCCCGCATCCGATGCGCGGGCGTTAAAAATGGCTGATCGGAGGACCCTTTCCTGGTAAAATCGCGGCCTGATGCCTCGGGGTAATCATGATTTCGCCAGGCATGCCATGGACATAAAGATGGGCCGGCGCATACGGTTCACTACGTAAAAAATATTCACGCCTCGGTATCGCCGGTCTGTTTCCCGCCAGATGCTGCCCCCCCCCATAGGAGAGCTTGACATGTTGTCTTCCCGTTCCGGCCGGCGTTTGATTGCGCCGCTGTGGTTGCGCTCAAGCTCAAGTGTTCTGCTGGCGGTGCTGGTCTTCGCCGCTTCGGCGCAGGCCGTCACCGACAAACCCGATACCGGCTCGCCCTGGAGTGTGAAAACGAACGTCGGACCGGATGCCACGGTCAAGGGCTGGCTGATCAACCTCGGCCCGACGGGCATGCGCGCCAAAGTGCTGCGCGATGAACCGATCAAACTGGAAATTCGGTACGTCTTTCCCGGTTCACCGGCCGAAGGCAAGGTGAAAGTCGGCGACAAGATCACCGGCGCCAACGGCAGGAAATGCCGTACGCCACACAAGTTCGGCTACGGCATGGACGTATTCGGCGGCGAGGGACCGCTGATGGACCTCGGCAACGCCCTGTACGACAGCCAGACCAACAAATCGCGCAACGGCAAACTGACCCTGAGCATCGAGCGCGACGGTAACCCGATGACCGTCGAGTTGAAGATCAAGACGCAAATTCCTTTCGCCAAAACGTTCCCCTTCGATTGCCAGCGCAGCGATGACCATTTCGATTTCATCTGCGAATACCTGGTCAAGCGCCAGCGGGAGAACGGACTGTGGCACGGCCGGCCGCACATCAACTGTTTCGCGATGCTGGCGCTGATGAGCAGCGACAACCCGAAGTACAAGCCGATGGTGACCAAAGCGGCGAAGCGCATGGCCGAGACCACCAGCGACGATTACCTCAACGACACCGGGGGACACCCCTGCTGGCGGTACGGTTTCTACGGCATTTGCCTGGGCGAATACTACCTGGCCACGGGCGAGAGGTGGGTGTTGCCGGAGTTGGAGCAGATCAACAAGTGGTTCCTCGGCGGGCAACATCGCGGAGGTTGGGGGCATAAGCCGTGGGACGAAGGCGGCAAAAACGGCTACGGCCCGTTCAACGCCATCACCACGCAGATCAAAATGGCCATGGGTCTGATGGCGCGCTGCGGCATCGAGATCGACACCGACCGTTACCGGCAGGCGCACGAATTCATCGACCGCGGCGCCAACGCCTTCGGTTACGTCTGGTACAAAGACGGCGGCAAGGGCAACAAGCGCTGGGCCGACATGGGGCGCACCGGCTCCGCCGCCCTGGCCTACCACGTCAGCCCGCTCGGCGGCCAGGAATACCTCGACCGCGCGCTGTTGCATTCCAAGTGCATCGGCGATCATCCGCAGACGTTCCCGGATACGCACGGCTCGCCGCTGCTGGGCATGGGCTGGACCGCGCTCGCCGCCTCCATCGATGAAAAGAACATGCGCAAGCTCATGGATTACAACCGCTGGTGGATCGTCCTGGCCGAATGCGAGGACGGCACCTACGTCTACCAGCCCAACCGCGACAACAATCCGCAGGATTACACCGCCGCCCCGCGCCTCAGCGCCATGGCCGCGATGGGCGCGGTCTTCGCCGCCAAGGAAAAAAGACTGGCCATCCTCGGCGCCAAGACCACCGTGCCCGGCCTGAACGAGCGCGATCTGACCGACACCACACGTCCGATCTTCGACGCCATCGGCCGCGGGAAACTCGGCCGCGCCTACACGATGCTGACCCGGGCCGAGAGCAATGCCGAATTGACCGAGCAGGACAAGCCGGTTCTCGAGCAACTGCGCCGGGCGCTGATCAACCCGGTCAACCACACGCTGGAGCAGATGCGAAAGCTGGACCGGGTGGGCGATGTCGCCAGACTACAGGAAATGATCCAGGCCACGCAGACCAAATACCGCGGCGTCGGTGATTACGACCGGGCCGTCCAGGCCCACCAGATCAAACTACGCCGACCGGAAGTCCGCCGGGAGATCGCCCTCGGCCAGCAATACGAACGGCTGCTGACCAAGGCCGAGCAGACACGGGGCATGGCCGAAATACGCCGACTCGAAAACTTCGCCCAGCGCAACCCCGATTCGGTATACGGCAAGGCCGCCCGGGCGGCGCTCAAACACCTGAAAACCGACGAGCAGGCCCGCCGGCTGCGCGATGAATACTTCAACGAACTACTGAAAGACCTTCCCGCGGGGTAAGTCTTAGAGTGTGTGTGAGAAGTGAAAAAACGAGCCGCGACGGTGAGGGAGCGGTCG